>NZ_DAMCLZ010000004.1:0-237128 GCF_032109125.1 Chishuiella sp. | reverse complement strand
ATTTTATGCCAAATTTAAAAGATATACGTAACCGTATTACTTCTGTAGGTTCTACTATGCAGATTACTAGTGCTATGAAATTAGTTTCTGCTGCAAAATTAAAGAAAGCTACGGATAATATTGTTCAGTTACGTCCTTATGCAGACAAATTACGTGAACTTTTAGAAAATGTAAGTTCGACTTTGGAAGCTGAAGTGGGAGGAGCACTTACAGAACAACGTGAGGTTAATAAAGTACTATTAGTAGTTTTAAACTCAAACAGAGGTTTATGTGGTGGTTATAATTCTAGTATTATTAAAAAAGTAAATTCATTATTAGCTGGAGAGTTGGCTGGTAAAGAAGTTCAGCTTTTGACTATTGGTAAAAAAGCAAATGATACTTATAGAAAAACTCAAACAATCTATAAAAATGCTTCTGATATTTGGAGTAATATAAATTTTGATGAAGTAGCAGAAATAGGAGAAGATTTAATTAAGAAATTTGAAGATAAAGATTTTGATCAAATCAGAATTATTTATAATCAATTTCAAAATGCAGCTGTTCAAATTGTTCAAGACGAACAATTTTTACCTGTTGTTATTGAAAAATCTCAAGAAAATGCAAATCAAGCAGAATTAGATTATATCTTTAATCCTTCTAAAGAAGAAATTTTAGTTGATTTAATTCCTCAAACTTTAAAAACTCAATTATTCAAAGCAATTTTAGATGCTAATGCTTCAGAACACGGTGCTCGTATGACTGCTATGCACAAAGCAACTGATAATGCTAGTGAATTACAGAAAGGTTTGAAAATTCAATATAACAAAGCACGTCAAGCAGCAATTACTAACGAAATCTTAGAAATTGTTGGTGGTGCAGAAGCATTGAATTCTTAAATAAAGAAAATATCTTATTTTAAATATAAAAGCAATCTCTTTTGAGGTTGCTTTTTTTATAAATTATTATCATTTTATTTATACAAAATATCCTTTGTAAGTAGTATAAATACTATATTTTTTCAAAAAAAATCTTATGATTTGAAAAAAAAAGTTTTTATGATTTAATGATTTTCAAATGGTTAAAAAATATATTGATTTTTATTGAAATTTTTTCTGAAAAATATTTGTTTTAATCTAAAAAATCCTCTTATATTTGCACCACTAAAAACAAGGCGAGGTAGCTCAGATGGTTAGAGCGCAGGATTCATAACCCTGAGGTCGGCAGTTCGATTCTGCTCTTCGCTACATATTTAAAGACAAATTCATTTTTTTTGAATTTGTCTTTTTTTATTCAATAAAGATTAAAATTCTTCTGACGTTAATCATCAATTAATTAAATCAAATGTATTAAATTTGTATATAATTTAGTTAGATTCTAAATAATATTAAAAAATGATTCAAACAGATATAGTTATTATCGGAGCTGGTCCAACAGGACTTTTTGCAGTATTCGAAGCAGGTTTATTAAAAATGAGATGTCATATTATTGATGCTTTACCACAACCAGGAGGACAATTAACAGAATTGTATCCTAAAAAGCCAATTTTTGATATACCAGGATATCCATCAGTAGGTGCAGGTGAGTTAGTAGATAATCTAATGGAGCAAATAAAACAATTTGAACCAGGTTTTACATTAAATGAACAAGCAACGACAATTGATAAGCAAGAGGATGGAACTTTTATTGTAACAACAAATAAAGGAACACAAGTTCATGGTAATTCTGTAGCTATAGCAGGTGGTTTAGGTTCTTTTGAGCCACGTAAACCAGTAATTGAGGAAATTGAGAATTTTGAAGAAAAAGGAGTAGAATACTTTGTTAAAAATCCTGAATTATTTCGTGATAAAAAAATTGTAATTGCAGGAGGTGGTGATTCTGCTTTAGATTGGTCTATTTTCTTAGCTGATATCGCAGAAAGTGTAACATTAGTTCATAGAAGAAATGAATTTAGAGGAGCTTTAGATTCTGTTGATAAAGTAATAGAACTTAAAAATCTTGGAAAAATTAATTTAATTACTCCTGCAGAAATTGTTGGAATAAAAGGGCAAGACAAAGTAGAAGGTTTAGTTATCGAAAAAGAAGGGGAAACTTTTGATATTGATACAGATTATTTTATTCCATTGTTCGGACTTTCTCCAAAATTAGGTCCAATTGCCAACTGGGGATTAGAAATAGAGAAAAATGCAATAAAAGTAAATAATGCATTAGATTACCAAACAAACATAGAAGGAATTTATGCGATTGGTGACGTTAATACTTATCCAGGTAAATTAAAATTAATTTTATGTGGTTTTCACGAAGCAACTTTAATGTGTCAATCAGTATATAACAGAATGAATCCAGGAAAGAAATTTGTATTAAAATATACAACTGTTTCTGGAGTTGATGGGTTTGATGGAACTCGTAAAGAAGCTGAAAAAGCTGTTGTAAAAGCAATAGACTAATTTTAGTATAAAACATATAATTAAGCTTTGCATTTTTTGTAAAGCTTATTTTTTTT
This sequence comes from Chishuiella sp., assembly GCF_032109125.1. Classification (NCBI taxonomy): domain Bacteria; kingdom Pseudomonadati; phylum Bacteroidota; class Flavobacteriia; order Flavobacteriales; family Weeksellaceae; genus Chishuiella; species Chishuiella sp. Next base: position 234,649 of record NZ_DAMCLZ010000004.1, on the reverse strand, counting down.
GGCAATCACTACGTGCCGCGCTTTATCGCTCCCAATCTTTCTATTTCGCTTTAACTCTTCATAAAAAGGATTTCCGCTACAATCGCTATTGCAGAATAAAATAGTATTTTTGAAAGCACCATTACCAACAATCACAATCTTCTCTACTTCTACGTTTTTCTTCATTATCCCAAAATGGATAAAATTTAAGTGCAAAGAATATACTCGCAGCATTCAATTTATTATGCTTTATAAATAAAGGTAAAATATTATCACTTCCTATAACTAAAGGTCCAAGACGTAAATAACTTCCTACAGTAACTTTCTCGTAGTTATAAAGTGATACCGAAGGTCCAAAACCAATTCCATTATTTTGAATAGAGTAAGATGTTTGTAAAACATTTGTTCGCTTTAAACTATTTTCGAAAATAGGAGTTCTTTGTATCCAGTTCACATTCCAATATTGATTAGGTTTTATCATTTTACTCATGCTTACATGTAAACTGGTTGGTAAACCAATTGTAAATTTATTTCCTACTTTCGATTTATTTTCATCATCATAAACTTCTTTACTAATCACTTTTAAATATTGTTCAATACTTTCAAATTCTACATCATCAAAATTAGGATTGTCTTTTATTTTTACACGCTGCCCTGGATTATAAAAAACATGTTTTTCTCCTCTAAAATTAACATAACCTATATCTAGTAAATTAGCACTTAATTTAAAATCATATAACTCATCATTAATTCTTCTATCAACTAAAGATATTCCTAAATCAATACCAACTCCATTTCCTCGATTTCTATACACATATTTATCTCTATCAAAATCATAATTTGTCGCATAACTTGCTTCTATATTATAATCGCTAGCATATATTTCTGATTTTTTATGAATAGAATCTATCTCTATATAATTAGCTTCAAGTTTTATAGGACTTTTACTATTAATAACTGCTCCGTCTAAGCCTATTAAATATTTAATATTGGCTCCAATAATTAATTCTTGTGTATTTGTAGTATAAAGATTTGTAGAAATATTTAAGCCAATTTCATTCCAATTCATAAAATTAGTTTTTGCAGAGTTAAAACTATAATCAGAAGGGAGTAAAACTCTATCATTATGAAATTTCATGTAATTGTCAAGATTTTTTACAGAACCTTGTTGGCGTAAGCGGGAGAATAATCCAAGACGAAAAGTCTGATTATTTATTTTTTGTTTCATAGAAAATGATGGTCCCATAATATCATTTTCTAGATTATATGAAATAAAATTTTTAGTAGAGTAATCTAAAATATTTGATTGTGTTTTACCTGTAATTCCTTTTCTTGGTTGAGCATTTTTCGTATTACCATGTAATAATCCAAAGAAAGTTTGGTCAGAAATATAAGCATAATCATTTCTAAATAAAACATCACTTGATATAATATTCACATCCCATTTATTAGGATTAAAATATGGTGTAGTTGGAGATAAAACAGAACCGTTTATTCCACTGTATTGATCATTACTAAATGATAATGTATTCTGCCCAAATCCTATAAATGAATAGAGAAATATAGAAGTATAAAATATTTTTTTCAAATTATTTTTCAAATATTATAAATTATCTATCTCCATCTATTAATCTACCAAGACCACCCAATACAGAACCTTCTCCTTTCGATGAACCACCAACAGAAGGAGCATGAGCAATAATACGATCTGCTAAACGACTAAATGGTAACGACTGTACATACACTACACCAGGACCTTTTAATGTAGCAAAGAAAACCCCTTCACCTCCAAAGAATGTATTGCGAATTCCTCCTATAAATTCAATATCGTAGTGAACGGATTTTTCAAAACCAACAATACATCCTGTATCTACTTTTAGGACTTCATTTTGTTTTAAAATGCGTTTATGTAATGTTCCACCAGCATGAATAAATGCGATTCCATCGCCTTCTAATTTTTGCATAATAAATCCTTCTCCACCAAATAGGCCAGTTCCTATTTTTTTATTGAATTCAATTCCGACAGAAACACCTTTTGCTGCAGCTAAAAAAGCATCTTTCTGACAGATAAATTTATTATTTACTTCGGTTAAGTCTATTGGGACAATTTTTCCAGGATAAGGCGCAGCAAATGAAGCTTTCTTTTTACCATGCCCATAGTTTGTGTAAGAAGTCATAAACAAACCTTCTCCCGTTAATAATCTTTTGCCTGCATTAACAATTTTTCCAAATAAACCTTCTGTTTTCCTAGATCCATCACCAAAAATTGTTTCCATTTTTATGCCCTCATCCATCATCATAAAGCTACCTGCTTCTGCAATAACAGTTTCATTAGGGTCTAATTCAATTTCTACAAATTGCATTTCTTCCCCATGTATTTCGTAATCTATTTCGTGTGCATACATAGTTTATATTTTTTAATTAATCATTTAATAATTATTTATAAAACGATATTTTAAGTAAAAATATTTTCTAATGTGTTTAATTTTAAAATTTATTGCTGTTCTATTTATTTTTTACTAAAAGTAAATGTTTAGTCTAAACTAAATTAAGTTGTTATTTTATTAGTTTTTGAAATCTTTATTCAGTAGTAAAATGTATCTTTTAGAAAGTTTTTAAGTTTAAAATCATTTATTTAAAACGGTACTTGTACTAAATGAATGTTTTTAAATCAAATAAAAAAGATGTATAATAACCTTTATGTTTAGTAGAAGTTAATTGTAGAGTTTCGCTATCCATTACTGAATATTAAAAATTATTGGAAAATAACTTCGTTATTTATGCAAACTATATTTTAATACTATAGATTAATAAAGAATTTACTATTTTTAACAAAGTAATTATACGAAATACGGATATAGGTGTTATTTTACGAAACTACACACCGTTTTATTTCGTAAAATAACAATGTTAGCGGTAATTTTAAATTACAACTTGTAGAAAATGACTATAACAAGAAAATACTTTGAAGATATTTTAAATTTAATCAAGGATATTTGTGAGAGAGGAACCGCGAGTATTATTGTATATTTTGAGTTACTTCATAAATTAAATAATCTATTAAAAGAAATTAAACAATATAATTTATTTAAATTAGAACTAGATGATTCATTTTATGATATTTTAGAAAATAAGTCTGAATCTGAAATAACTTTAAAAAGAATTGAAATTTTAGCGAAATTATCATTATCGCTAATGAAAACTTCTTTCGAAACTGATTATCATTCTGATAACGAACCCAATTATTTTATAAACTTAAATAAAAGTTTAATTTCACTTCCTTATCAAGAGTTCATAGAAATATATAAACAAATAAAACTAAATTCAGAGGATTCCTTTATCATTCAGAAACATATCGGTCAATTTCCTATTTATAAAAATATATCCAATGAAACCGAGTTTTTGTTGTATAAAGAACTTATAACTGCTGATAAAACTAGAATAACTAAAACATCCAAGTTAGCTAAAATACCTAATGAATTTGTTGACAAAATAACTGATTTTTTCAAATCAAAAATAGATGAATATAAAAACTATATATTTCAGAATTATCCATCTATTAAAAGTGAGTTTAAATATTTCGACAATACAACAAGAATTTACTTTAAGAATTTTAGAGATAATGGTGCTCATATGCGGATTTATCACTACAAAAATCCAATTGATGAACATCAACTATTTGTATATCCATATTCTTTAGATTTCACTCCTTATGAATTTGAAAATATTGAGTTAACAGAACAAAATATTGTTGGAGGATTATCTACTTATATGCGTCTGTATGAAGATTTTGAAATTAGAGGAAACTTATTTTTCAGTGAACATAAAATTCATAGTGAATTAATAAATATTTATATATCTAATGCTGAAGAATTGGAAAGAGAAAGTTTTCTTAAGTTTCTTTTAAAATGTAGAGGGTATTATTTAAACTATTTCAATAAAAAAGAAGATAATAGATGTGACTTTACTGCAAAATTTAATGACGAAATTACGAAATTCATATTCGTAAAAGGTGAACTGAAAAATATTGAGAATATTAAAAGAAAACTTGAAGAGTTTGAAGATAATGAAAGAGTTACTTTCGTTTCAACATATAGAGTTTATTCAGATTTTCATAAAGCCCTAGAAAAAGAGAACATAAATTTTATTTCGATTTACTCTCTATCCACAGAATACTTAAATAACAATAATAGTATAATTCTTCATTGGTATATTCAGAATGAATTAAAACATTTTAAAATCAACAAATCTGATTCTAAAATTAAATCTGAATCATTAATTGAGAAATTAAGAAATTGTAAATTAGGCATAAAAGGTTGGGCTGAATATGAATCTATTTGTGAAGAAATTTTGAAATTTTTACTCGAGGATTATTTTAGAAAGTATACATCAAAATCACAATCATATAGCGAAAATGGAATATTTAGAAGAGATTTAATCATCAACAATAATTACAAAGACATTAATTCGTTTTGGGGAGATATTAAAAATGATTTTAATTCTAATATTGTATTAATCGACTTTAAAAATTATGCTGAAGAGTTGGAACAAAATGAATTGTTAATCCCAACTAAATATATGAATAATACTATAGGAAATGTTGTGATTGTTATTTCTCGTAAAGGTGTTAATAAAAATGCCGTAACTCTTCAAAAGAAATTTTTAAGAGAGGGTAAATTAATAATTTCTTTATCAGACGAAGATTTAATTGAAATGCTTAGAGAAAAAGGTATGAATAATGATGTGTTATATATGCTTGATAATAAGAAATTTTTACTTTACGAAAATGAATAAAAACTACCGCTAACATCGTATTGGCGAAATGGCGGGATAAGGCTAAAATTTGAAGTTTCGGCTTTCTATTCCGCAAAAAGCCAATTATATTGACTTTTTTCTTAAATTTATTCAATTAATTGGCTTTTCGCTTCAATTTCCGCCACTGACGCTAAGCCCCGAAACGTCATGCGTCATACAATTACAAAATAACCACAAATGCAAACTTTATACGGAAATCAACTTTCATCAGAATTGAAAAAACTATGTGAAAATTCAAAAAAAAGAATTTGGATTTGTTGTCCTTTTATTGGAAGTGAAAAATTTATTCTACAATTAATAGGACACAAGTTTATAGATGAAAAAATTGATTTAAGATTAATTACCGATATAGATGAACTGTCAAAAATTAATTATTCTTTCATTAGCAATTTTTTAGAAAATTCTAAATTGAAATCTCTTCCAGGAGTTCATGCGAAAATATATATTATTGATAATAATTGTTTAATCACTTCAGCAAATTTAACTGAAACAGCTTTCACAAAAAGACATGAAATTGGTGTATTTCTGTATGATAATGAAGCAAACGAAACAATCGAAATATTTGAAAATTGGTGGCGAAAATCTGAAACTATTAATGAAATTAAATTAGATGATATTCCAATCAAAAAACATAATAATGATGAAAAATTCGGATTCAATCTTCCAAGAATTTGGAATAAACCATCTACAATAAGTCAAAACAGATATTGGTTAAAACCAATTGGAGTTACAGAAAATCCAATTACTGAAAAGAACACTTTTGAAGAACAATTCTTCGATCTTCATTTTGCTGTCTACCCTAGTTCAATTAAAGAGAATGATATTTTCATTGCCTATGGGATTGGTGCAAAACGTATTTTAGGGGTTTACAAAGGCATGTCTAAAGTTCTAAAAATAGATGAGAATGAAAAAAATAAAGAAGATTGGAAAAAAAGATGGCCATATTATGTAAAAAGCGAAAATTTGACTCCTGAATTTGGAAGAATTTGGATGCAAAAAAATCTATATGCAAATAAGTTAGTTGTGGACTTTCTAAAAATTAATGCCAATAAAAATATTACACATGTTGGAGGAAAAACACTTGGTGCATTAAATTTTAAAAAAGATAAAATTTTACTATCCAATGAATTTGCAGAGTTTATTATATCTAAAATAACAAATGAAATGTAAACATGTACGAACGCATAACACGTTTTATGTTAAGTAGATAATTCTTTATTAGAAATTGCTGATATTTTGATATTAATTTACAATTAATATAATATTTTATATTTTTGTTTAAATTATATACTTATGAAAATAAAAATACTATTTCTATTATTAATCTCTATTAATCCTTTTGTTTTTTCCCAAAAAATTAAAGTTAAAAAAGAAGAAATATCTGTTGATGGAAAATTAATAGCTAAAATAAAAAAAGGAAAAGGGAACTATATAATTAGTAATCTTGAAGGGGAAGAATTATTTACGGCTTCTATAAATAATAAAACACCTAAAGGAAATATTGTTTATAATAACTGGTTAGAATTAACTAGTGTAAAAAATGGTAACATAAAGGAAGTTGAATTATTACCTGATAATTCATTTACATTTAGTTCTGAGAAATTAATATTAAAAAATTTATTACTTAATGATAAAAAACTTTTAACAGATACAGGTATTAATAAAGTTATTGTTGATGATTTTTTCAAAAATGAAGATAGGACAATTTCTACTAATGAAGATAATGTAGCTGAATATGATAAAAAAATTAATGCAATAGAAGATTCTATTGCAATAGCTAACAAATTAGATTATGATAAGTATGGTAATATATTTGTGAATGACAAAAAAATTGGATTCTTAGTGAGAAAAGAAATTGATCATGGACCAGCATTTTCGAATGAAATTGTATATTCTATTTTTGATCTTGATAAAACAGAAATTGCTAAAATTACTTTTTCAAGTAATAGTGATTTTAATTTGAATAAAGCTCTAATGTTAAATACATATGATGGTAAATCTTTTCAAATAAAAGGAGCAAATTATTCTTCTAATCTTATCAAAAATGATAGTCTAGCACCTAGAGTTATAAAAAAGCTTTATGCTAATGGATATACTTTAGGAGGGGTATCTATTGAGAAAGAACAATACAGAAACTATTTTAATGATAAATAAATTTAAATATATCAACTAAGTTAAAATTTATAGTAATAATATAATACCTTTTACGTTAAATAAAAACTGAAGTTTAATACAATATAAAATCCATGATCTAAGATCATGGATTTTGTATTTACAAGTTATAAAGCAATATTTATAAAAGAATCAAAAAAGGGATTGAAACTTTATTTTTTTAATTCTATGGTTAATTTATTATAACAACATTATCAAGATATTTTTTCTACTGTTTAATCTTTTTTTAGCCGATAAACAATCCGTATTTTTGTAAAACTTGAAATAAAGATTATGTCAGATATAAAAGTAACTATTATAGATAGAGACGGAGTTTCTCATGAAGTGGACGCTCCAACAGACATGAATATGAATATTATGGAATTAGTTCGTGCATACGAATTAGCTCCAGAAGGAACAATTGGTGTTTGTGGAGGAATGGCAATGTGTGCTTCTTGTCAGTGTTATATTTTAACTCCAGAAACTCCATTACCAGAAATGTTACCAGATGAAGATGCAATGCTTGCAGAAGCTTTCAACGTAAAAGAAAATTCTCGTTTGGGTTGTCAATTACATATTTCTGAAGAAATGGATGGATTGAAATTAGAACTAGCTCCGGAATATTAATATATAGTTTAACGTAGTAAGCTTTACGTTCTACGTTTATCAATTAAAAATTACGTTTAGCGTAAAATGTAATACTTTAAACTTACAAAATGAATCAATCAGAAGATAAAAGACTTTTTTTATTAGATGCATATGCATTAATTTTTAGAGGATATTATGCATTTATAAAAAATCCGAGAATCAATTCTAAAGGTTTTAATACATCTGCAATCATGGGATTTTCTAACTCACTTTTTGATGTGATTAGAAGAGAAAAACCAACTCATTTAGCAGTTGTTTTTGACGTTGGTCAAGCAACAGTGCGTACAGTAGATTTTCCTGAATACAAAGCAAACAGAGATGAAACACCAGAAGCAATTCGTCAAGGAGTTCCATTTATTCAAGATATATTAAGAGCTTTAAAAATTCCAGTACTTTTTGCAGAAGGTTACGAAGCCGATGATGTGATTGGAACGCTTGCAAAGAAAGCAGAGAAAGAAGGCTATACAACTTACATGGTTACTCCTGATAAGGATTTTGCACAATTGGTAACCGATAAAATAAAAATGTATCGTCCTGCAGCGAATGGTAAAGGTGTAGAAATTTGGGGAATTGAAGAGGTAAAAGAAAAGTTTGATATTGATGATCCTATTCAAGTTATAGATTATCTTGGAATGATGGGAGATGCTGTGGACAATATACCTGGATTACCAGGAGTTGGAGCAAAAACAGCAAGTAAATATTTGAAAGAATTTGGTTCGTTAGAAGGTTTATTAGAGAATACAGATAAACTAAAAGGTAAAGCAAAAGAAAAGATTGAAGAAAATAAAGAATTAGGTATTTTATCTAAAAAATTAGCTACAATTATTACTGATGCTCCTGTTGAATTTGATGAAGAAGATTTAACAGTTTGTCAACCAGATATACCAAAAGTAACTGAATTATTTACTGAATTAGAGTTTCGAAGAATGTTAGAAACTGTCTACAAAATATATGGTTTAGATACAACAGAAATTATAAAAGAAGCTCAAGAAGAAATATCTGCTGCAAGTCAAGCAACCAATTCTCAAACAGCTCAACAAAGTTTATTTGACTTTACTTCTGATGAAGAAATTGTTCCTCAGAATAGTGTATTTACAGATATTTCTACAACAGATCATTTTTATCAATTGATTGATACAAAAAAAGGAAGAGAAATAGTATTAAAAAATATTTTAAAACAAAAAGAAGTAACCTTTGATACAGAAACAACATCTTTAGATACTTTAGAAGCAGAATTGGTTGGTATTTCGTTTTCATGGGAAAAAGGAAAAGGATATTATATTCCATTTCCTGTAGATTTTTCTGAAGCGAAAGAAATCATAAGTGAATTTAAACCTTTTTTTGGAGATGAATCTATTACGAAAATAGGACAAAATTTAAAGTATGATATTAAAGTTTTAGCAAAATATGATATTGTATTAAAAGGAGAAAATTTTGATACAATGATTGCTCATTATTTGATTAATCCAGATATGCGTCATAATATGGATGTTTTATCTGAAACGTATTTGAATTATCAACCTGTTTCAATTGAAACTTTGATTGGTAAAAAAGGGAAAAACCAGAAAAACTTCCGAGATGTTCCTTTATTGGAGCAAACAGAATATGGTGTTGAAGATTCTGATATTACAAATCAATTAAAGAATCTTTTTGAACCAGAGTTAAAGAATGCTAATACCTATAAATTATTTGCAGATTTAGAAATGCCATTGATGCAAGTCTTAGCGGATATGGAATTAGAAGGTGTTCGACTTGATGTTGATTTCTTGAAAGAACTTTCTGTAAAACACGAAGCTAAATTAAAAGAGCTTGAGTTAAAAATTTATCAAGATGCAGGAGAAGAATTCAATTTGAATTCTCCAAAACAATTGGGTGATATTTTATTTGATAAATTGCAGTTAGATCCGAAAGCCAAAAAGACAAAAACTGGTCAATATGCTACAGGAGAAGAAATATTATCGAAATTAAAAGATAAACATCCAATAATTACAGATATTTTAGAATACAGACAATTACAAAAATTAAAATCTACCTATATTGATGCTCTTCCTAATTTGATTAATCCAAAAACAGGTCGAGTACATACAACTTATGCACAAACAGTTGCTGCTACAGGACGTTTATCTTCTGTGAATCCTAATTTACAGAATATTCCTATTCGTTCTGAGGCTGGGCAACAAATACGTAAAGCTTTTGTAGCAAGAGATGAAGATCATGTATTGATTTCTGCCGATTATTCTCAAATAGAGTTACGATTGATTGCACAAATGTCTAAAGACCCAGCAATGGTTGAGGCATTTAAGAAAGGAGAGGATATTCATGCTGCAACTGCTGCCAAAGTTTTTAATGTTGCTTTGGATGAGGTAACAAGAGAACAACGTAGTCAAGCAAAAACAGTAAACTTTGGAATTATTTATGGTGTTTCTGCATTTGGTTTAGCCGATCAAGCAAATATTTCTCGAAAAGAAGCAAAAATATTAATTGATGCTTATTACGAAACTTATCCAACATTGAAAGCCTATATAGAAAAACAAGTAGAGATTGCTAGAGAACAAGGTTTTGTGGAAACATTATTGGGACGTCGTCGTTATTTAAAAGATATTAATTCTCGTAATAATGTTGTTCGTTCTCATGCAGAAAGAAATGCAGTAAATGCACCAATACAAGGTACAGCTGCAGATATTGTAAAAATTGCAATGATTCAGATTCAAAAAGAATTGAAGAAGAATTACGAAACAAAAATGATTTTACAAGTGCATGATGAGTTAATTTTTGATTCACCTAAAAATGAGGTCGAAAAAGTATCTGAGTTAATAAAAACAACAATGGAAGCTGCAATGCAAATGGATGTTCCTTTGATAGCTGAAGTTGGAGTAGGAGATAATTGGTTAGAAGCTCATTAATTTTTTATGATTGATTGCAAAAACGATTGAAGTGGAAATCCTTTTATAAGTAAAGGCTGAAGTTTACGAAGTTTTTATTTATAAAAGATTGGGAACGTGAAAGCGTGGCCCGAAGGGTTTGCCTTAAAATAAAAAATATCATAGTTAAAATTAGCTATGATATTTTTTTATGATTTTGTGAATATTATTTTTTGTTAGGAGGAAATTTGTAAAATAATTTCATAACTCCTTTTTGTACAATAGCTTCTTTGGCTTCAGGAGAAGAATTTACTGACATTTGAATTTTTAATGTTCCTTGCCATACTAAATGTCCTTGATTTAGCATTGATACAGTATAATTTTGATTTAATTTTTCTGAAGTAATTGGAATTCCTACGGACATTCCTCCTCCAATTCGTCCAAATCCTCCAGTTCCCATTCCAAGTCCAACACTAGAATTTTGTTGTTTAGAAATATATTCTTCAGGATAAACAGAAATAACAAGGTTACTAGAATTATTTTTTTGAAACCCTTTGTAAAGTAGACCTTTTTCAATAGAATTAAATAATCTAGCAGAATCTAAATCGTTTAATTTTAAATGATCTGATTGTGAGAATGTATATGTTCTATTGGAATTGAAATCAAAGTCTCTGTCATAATCTACAGCAACTTTTTGTTGTGTACTACATGAAATGAAAGTAAAAAAAGCAATACTTAATAAAATTATTTTTTTCATTTTTTTATGAATTTAGATGAGATTTATAAATATTATTGTTGAGTTTTTATGTAGTTTTCAACAACACTTCTCAACGAATCAAAACCAATTTCGTCTAGTTTAATGTCTGATATTTTAATCCATTTTACATCAGCTATTTCTTCTTTTTCAATGATTATATCTTCGTTAGGAAAATCAGCAATATAGGCTAAATCACATGTTTTATATGGAATTCCTTTGTATTCGTAATTATTGGGTTTAGATATAAAGTACTTGAATTGATTTGTAGGAATTTTAATTCCAAGTTCTTCTTGTATTTCTCTTTGACAAGTTTCTTCTGCACTTTCATCTGGATCAGTAAAACCACCAGCCAAATCTAGCATTCCTTTTTTTGGATCTTTATTACGAACTGTGAATAGAATTTTATCATCTTTTTTTAGAATTACCGCAACTGCAGTAGCTACGTTTTGATAGTAAACTAAATCGCAATTTGAACAAGACATTCTTCTAAAATCAAATGTATCGATTGAGTGACCACAATTTGGGCAAAATTTGAATGATTTTATCATAGTATTTATTTTAGGTTTCTAAATTCTACTTATTTCTTGGATGAAATTTTATGATAGCATCTCTAATGAAAGCTTGATCTACATGCGTATAAATTTCCGTTGTTGTTATACTTTCATGTCCTAACATTAATTGAATTGCACGTAAATCGGCTCCATTTTTTAGTAAATGCGTTGCAAAAGAATGACGAAATGTATGAGGACTAATTGTTTTTTTTATTCCTGCAATGATTGATAACTCTTTTACAATTGTAAAAATCATAACACGCGTTAGATTTTTACCTCTTCTATTTAAAAAAACAAAATCTTCAAACCCTTCTTTAATAGGAATATGTGTACGTATGTTTTCTTTGTACAAGTTAATATATTTTATTGTATAATCACTAATAGGAACTAATCTTTGTTTGTTTCCTTTACCAATAACACGAATAAAACCATCGTTAAAAAATAAATCAGAAATTTTTAGGTTAATTAATTCAGAAACACGTAATCCACAACCATAAAGTGTTTCAATAATTGCTCTGTTTCTTTCGCCTTCTGGTTTAGATAAATCAATAACCTCTATCATTTTATCAATATCTTTTTCAGATAAAACGTCAGGTAATTTCATTCCTATTTTTGGAGTTTCTAATAAAGATGTAGGATTATCTTCTCTAAAATCTTCTAATTGTAAATAACCAAAAAAGCTTTTTAAGCCAGAAATAACTCGTGCTTGTGAACGAACGCTATATTCACTAGATGCAAAATTGTGAATAAATTCTTTGATGTCATCTTGTGAATAATCTAACGGTTTTTTATCTGAATAATCAATTAATTTCTGAATATCACGTAAGTAACCTTCAATTGTATTTACTGAAACTCTTTTTTCTAATTTCAGATACATTTGATAATCGTACAAAGCGTCTTTCCACTGCATTTATTTAGTATTTTTTTCTAGTTCAAAAATACGTTTTATCATTTCATCTTCTGGTATCCAAACTTGATAAAATGCTCTTGAACCATATAAATCTTCAGCTATACTAGCTTTTATATAGTTATCTATTGTCGATGAGTATTCTGGGTTAAATTCATTAGGTTTGATTCCTAAAACACCTAAAAATTCATTTCTATAAATTCCAGCTCCAAAATATTTTAAATAAATACTTTGATTATGGAACATAAAAAAGTCATGAATTGAATAAATTTTTTTGAATAAAAAACTATTGAAATAATTAGCATCTTGATTGTAATACAACCAATTTGCTAGAGAACTTGTATCAAGTGCGACAAATTCATCAGGAATAATTCCACCTCCGCCGTAAACTTTTTTACCAGAAGGAGCAGTGTACTCTAAATCTTTATTTATTTTTATTGAATCTTTACTGTATAATTCTCCAGATTTTAATCTTTGGTATAAATCGTCACTGTATTTAGCTGTTTTTTTGTCGAAAGGTTTTTGAATAGATCTACCAGAAGGAGTAAAGTAGTTGGCAACAGTTAATCTAACTTTTGTGTTATCTCCTAAATTAATTTCTCTTTGTACTAAACCTTTTCCGAAAGAACGGCGACCAACAATTATTCCTCGACCATAATCTTGTATTGCTCCTGTCACAATTTCACTTGAAGATGCAGAATTTTCATCAATTAAGACATATATTTTTCCCTTCTCAAATAAGCCTTTATTTGTTGCGTATATGTATTTTTTTCTTTTTTGCTTATCTTGTGTATAAACAATAAGCTCATTTTTAGATAAAAATTCATCAGCTATTTCTTCAGCAATATGCATTAAGCCTCCAGGATTACCTCTTAGATCAAAAACAAGAGTTTTCATTCCTTTGTCTAATAAATTTTCTAATGCTTGATGTACTTCTATAGCAGAATTCTCTGAAAAACGAACTAATTTAATATAGCCTATATCTTTTGTAAGCATATGCTCTCCTGTAACAGATTCTATTGGGACAATAGATCTTTCTACATTTATGGAAATAGGTTTTTGATCTCTAATGACAGATAAATTTACTTCAGAGCCTTTTTTACCTTTTAATAATTTTTCTATTTTAGCATTATCTGCTCCAATTAAAGATTCATTATTAGCAGCAATTAACTGATCGCCAAATTCTAATTTTCCATAATTTGGTGTACCAGGAATTGTTCTTTCAACAATAATGGTATCATTAAGTACTCTGAATTTTATTCCTATCCCAACAAATTCACCTTTTAATTGTTCATCAGCTTGTTGAATAGAAGATTTATCGATGTATTTGCTATGTGGGTCTAGCTTTCCTACCATATAATTTATGGCATCATCAACTAAACTATCTGAATTAACATCATTTACATATTCGTTATCTATTAAAGATACTAATCGTCTAATTTTTTGTTCATTATTAGAATATTGTAAACCTACAATATCTTTATTTTCGTCGAATGCAAAATCATATTTTTTACCGACTAAGAATCCTATTAAAAAAATGATAATAATTAATAGAATAACATTAATAATTTTGAACAAGTTTTTCATTTATTTATATAGCTCTTCTTCTGTTATTTGTTGAACATCAATTCCAGATTTCTCTAAAAACTCTAATCCAGATGTATCTTTATATTGTTTTATATAAACAATTCTTTTAATTCCTGCTTGTAGAATTAGTTTACTACAATCTTTACACGGAGAAAGAGTTATATAAAGAGTTGCACCTTCTGCTGATTGAGTAGAAGTTGCACATTTTAATATTGCATTAGCTTCAGCATGTAAAACATACCATTGAGTATTTCCTTCATCATCTTCACAGCTATTATCAAAACCACTTGGAGTACCATTATATCCATCAGAAATAATCATTCTGTTTTTAACGATAATTGCACCAACTTTTTTTCTTTGACAATATGAAAGGTTAGCCCATTCATAAGCCATTCGTAAATATGCTTTATCGTAACGTAGTTGTTTATCTTGTTTATTATTTTTCATTTAAACTATGTTCTTCTTCTTGAACTTTTTTTGTTAATAATGGTGGTAAGAAAAATGGAATTGGGTTTCTAAAAAAGGCTTTGACAGTGTGATAAATCATTGTAAATATTTTGTATAACGGAATATTATTAGATCTCATTGCCATTAATAAAGATAAAATAAAACTTACAAAAAAGTTACACCAACCAACTAAGAAAATAGAAATAAAAGCAATGACCATAGGAACTAGGTCAAAATGATATCCTAATCGACCTACACCAATGGCAAAATTTCCGGATACAAATGTAATGTGTCTTATATCAAATGGTAAACCGATAAAATCTCCGATAAGGAAAGCACTTCCCATCATAAAACCAAACGCAATATTACCAACAACACCACCCATGTTTTTTTCGAACCAATTAGAAATTTTTTTCCTTCTTTTTTCCGAGAAAAACTTTTTTAATACAGGATGATTATAAATACGATCTGGGATATTATGAAAACGTTGACTGTTAATAGTCATTCCAGATATTAAACCTGATAAAAATAAAAATATACCAGCAATTGCACCAAAATAGAAAATATGCCAATCCATCACTACAACTTCTTCCCAGTAATGATGGGCTTTTATTTCACTAAGAACTTCAATATTTAGAATATCACTCAATAGATAAAATATACCTAAAGAAACAGCAAAACCAGCTACAACATTACCAATAAATGCAATAATTTGACTACGGAATAATTGAGCAAATAAGTTTGTAAAATCATTTATTCTTAATTCTGTACCAGATGTTGGTACTAATGATTGTGCTAATCTAGCAGCCGTCATAGAAGGCTGTTTTGTAGCAAGTGTCATATGTGTTAAATAAATAACACTAAATCCTACAGCATAATTGATACTATAGAAAAAAGCTTTGAATAGGGGAGAAGTATCATGAATATTTCCAATTCCTGTTTTTATGAAACAAAGAAAAGAAACTATAAATCCACCACCACAAGCTGTCCAAAACATCTTATTGTATTCTTTTGCAGTTTGAGTAATGTATTTTTCTCCTGTTTTTCCATTATGATAGGTTACTAAAAATGTAATTAAATAAACTGTTGATTTTAATTGATTGCTCATAAAGTTTTTAGGAGCATAAAAATCTATCCATTTTTTAGTTGAAAACGATAAAAAAGGTATTAATCCATTAGTTTTTAATTCATTGTAACTTGTTAATATGTTTTGTAATCTCCTTAGCTGTTGCTGTAGCCTATTAATTTTAGCAGCAACTTTAAATGAGATACCTTTATAATCTTTCTGAGTAAGAATATCATTTAGTAAATTTCTACATACAGAAATACTTTCTCTTATTTTTAATAAGTCAAATCCTACTTGCGGATTTTCTATAATATTGCTAATCTGCATAGCAAGTTTAGAAAAAGGATTATCTAAATAATTTACTTCGTTACTGTAGCGGATCATTTCTTTATCAGAAAAGCCTCCAGTAATTCTAACTGTTAATATAGAAATAGCTTGAAGTATTTGACTTTGAATGTTGTTTGTATATTTTTTTGAATCTTCATCTGTTAAATCTTGATATAAAGTTTCATAAAGTTTTCTCCATCTATCTAAAGGGATAATTCTAATAGCTTCAAGATTTTTAGAATTATAAAATAATTCATTAATTATAGAAGTTAATTCATTATTATTTTCAATATCAGGTAATATAGAATCAATAATTTTTTTTCTAAATAAAGAAAACAAACTATCTTCTAGATGGATTCCACTATCAACTAAATAACCAACAATATTTGTATTACCAAAGTTACTTCTTAATTCTTCTTTGAATATTTCGCGGTAATTTGTATTATTTTGAAGTTTTGATATCAAATCATCTATGAAAGAAATTGAATCTGTATAATCTTTTCTTGCTGATTCGATTAAACGGATAAAGAAACTTTTTTCATATTTTTTGTTTTGGTAAAATATAGAATCTAATGACATATTATTATATATTCATTTTTAGTTATACAAAAGTATAAAACTTAAGTAATGTTATAATATAGTTTTTAATAAAATAAAAAGTGATTCTTGTTATTAGAATCACTTTTTATTTTATTAAAATTTGAAATTTTTCTTATCAATTGCGGGGTTTGTTTTCACTTCATTGAATTTGATAATATATTCTCCACCTTCTTTTGGTTTTCCAATGATTTTTGTAGCAAAAGACAATCCATTAAATCTTTTAAAGTTAGAGAAGTACAATGTTTCATTTTCATTCTTCTCCATAACTATTTCATAGGAATCTTTGTCGAAACAATATATTGTACTATTTGTATTTTTTTTAAGTTCTACTTTATAGCATTTATTGTTGTCTTGATTATATGTTTCAATTCCTAAATATGAAACTTTAAATCCTTTTTGATTATATTTTAATACGTCAGAATCAAATGAATCTGGTTTATAATCTGGTACAATAATATTTTTTTTGGTAGCTTCATTATATGTCCATCCATTTTTACCATCGTATCCTTCATTTAAAATTTCTTTTCCATTAATTAGAAAAGCTACTTTTTTATTGTAAGGTCTTTGATGATAAATAATAATAGGGTATGAAGTTCCTAAATTAATTATTGCATCACCTTTTAAAATAACACTATTCAAATTATTCCAACCTACTTCTCCTCCTGTTTTATTTATATGAGTTTCAATTATACTTTCTGCATTTTGTGCATAAGTATTAAAACAGAATAATAATGTAAAAATAATAATACTGAACTTTAATTTTAACATGTGAACTTTTTAAGTTATAAATTGAAAGAACAAGATATAAAAACTTAATTAAAGTTCAATAATTAAAATAGATATTAATCTTTTTTCACCTCAATGTGTGACCAGTTTTCACCTCTTAATATACGGTAAACTTGTCCTTGAGATATATTGAATTGTTTTGCTAAAGTAGCAATTTTAACTTTTCTATTAGGATCTAATAATTTCTTTTTTAATCGCATAACTTGTGATTCATTTAGTTTACTGTTTGGAATACTATCTAAACGAGAACGACCTTTCATCATTCGGAATAAATCTTTATTGTGCTCTTTCCATTCATCCAGAGTAGCCCATTCTAAATTACTTATTGTATTATTTAATTTATTATGATCTAAGTGAACTACGTATTCTTTATTTTCAGGATTTGGTAAAAATGTTTCAGCAATCATTTTATGAACATATTTAGCTGTTCTTTTACCATCAGCTTTTGTTACCCAAATTGCACGATAACCATTATTTATTGCTCCTTCTAAAATTTTATATTTATCTTGTCCTGTATATAATTTTTTAACAAGACCATCTTTTGACACTAAAAAAGATCTTTTTTCTATCAATCCTTTTGCTTCGTATTCTTTCCAAGATTCGCTCATAGTCATCATTTTACTTATTTTCATTGTACTAATAACAATATCCATACCGAAAAGGAATTTTTCGGTAAAAAAATATTATACTAACCTAATATTGAGGTTTTAAAAAATGTCAATTTTGATTAAGAAGGGGTACAAATATATAATAAATAATTATTACGCAATACTACTTAAGTAAATTTTTGCTTTTTCTAAATCTTCAGGTGTATCAATCCCAATCCCAATAGATTCCGTTTCGATTACTTTTATTTTCATTCCATATTCTAAATACCTTAATTGTTCTAGTTTTTCAGCAGTTTCATTTTGACGCATGCTTAATTTTGAAAAACGTAATAAAGCATCTTTTCTAAAAGCATATATACCAATATGACGAAAATATTTTGGGCTAAAATTAATTTCTCGAGAGAATGGAATAGGGGAACGAGAAAAATATAAAGCAAAATCATTATAATCTGTTACAACTTTTACAAAGTTAGAATTGTTAATATCTTCGTCTTTAATAATAGATTCTTTTAAGGTTGCAACATCTACAGTTTTTCCGATTTCACCATCAAATGAAGAAAGAATATCAGATAAAGCTTTATAGTTTACAAATGGTTCGTCTCCTTGTACATTCAAAATAATATCACAGTCAATATTTTCTATTGCTTCAGCAATTCTATCACTACCAGTTTCATGATTTTTAATACTCATAATTGCTTTTCCATTATTTGATACTATTTCGTTATAAATAATATCCGAATCAGTAACAACAAAAACATCATCAAATAGATTTGTAGCAACTACATTATCATAAGTCATTCGAATAACAGTTTTATCTCCTAATTGTTGCATTAACTTACCAGGGAATCGAGTAGCAGAATATCTTGCAGGAATAACAGCTATTTTTTTCACGTCTTTTTTATTTTCAAATTTCGGTAAAAATAGAATACATTGAACTTAAATGTGTTTTTAATCCATAAAATAAATGTATTATCTTTACCGAAATAAATTTTCTATATGAAGATTGCTTATAAATTTTTATTACTTTTGATATCATTAGGATTGATTTATATATTAATCAGTGAGTTAAAAATTCAAGGATAAAATACATGTATGTCTAAAACAACCATTAGTTCGTTAGCAATTTTATTATCGCATGACAAGCTTAGTTATATAACAAAGAAAACCGATGGAGAAAAAATCTCCTATTCGGATGTATTTGATTATTCGGTTGATTTTACAAACTTGAATAAAACGGAAGTTGAGATTGAGCATGAATTACGATCTAATTTAACCTTGTTACAAGAATATGATTTCGTACATTTTTGTTTTTTATCTACAGCAATAAATGTTGTACCAAATCAATTTTTTCATCATCCATTAGAAGATTTACTTTCAATGTCGATGTATCATCCTGTTCAACTTGCTATAGATTGTCCATTGCAAAGTATTGAAGCTTCAATAGTATATAATATTCATTACCCTTTGAAAGATGTTTTATTATCTTTAAAAAATTTGCAAAATGCTCGTTTATATCATTCAGGTAAATTTTTGATTGATTATGCTAAAATAAATTCAAAAGATGATGAAATATATGTGAATTTAGTTCATCAAAAATTAGAGATTTGTGTTTTAAGTAATGGAGAATTTATTTTTTATAATTTATTTGAAATTAAAACGAAAGAAGATTTTCTGTTTTATATTTTATACACATTAAATCAATTAAATATTAATCCAAATGCTGTATCATTATTTATTTTTGGAGATGTATTAGATATAGAGTTTAACGACTATATTGATATGTTAAAAAAATATATTAAAAATATTGAGTTCAATAAAGATGATAAGCAGCTTGGTAAATATTTCACATTATATAAATTATTCGAATGCGAATTATTTCAGGAACATTAAAAGGAAAAAGAATTACAGCACCTAACAATTTACCGGTGCGACCTACAACAGATTTTGCTAAAGAAGCATTATTTAATATTTTGAATAACGAATGGTATTTTGATGAAATTTCTGTACTAGATTTATTTTCAGGTATTGGAAGTATATCATTAGAATTTGCTTCACGTGGAGCAAAAAAAGTTACATCAGTTGATAATTTTTATGGTTGTGTAAGGTTTCTAGATGAAACATCTAAAGAATTAAAATTAGACAATGTTATTACAACTATAAAAAATGATGTATTAAAATATTTAGATAAAACACCAATTAGTAAATTTGATCTTATTTTTGCAGATCCACCTTATGATTTGGAAGTAGAATCTTATAATAAAATAGTAGATAGTGTTTTTGCAAATAATTGGTTAGAAGAAGGTGGGAATTTTGTTTTAGAACACTCAGCATCAATTTCGTTTGTAGATCATCCAAATTTTATTCAACATAAAAAATATGGAAATGTTCATTTTACCTTTTTTGAATAATTTGATGAATTCTATCTAAAATATATAAAAAAAAATCCAGCTAATTAGCTGGATTTTTTTATGGATAAAATTTAATTCATTATTCTGAGATAATTAAAGTTGTAGGTACATTAGAAATCCAAATACTTTTGCTTTCAATTAGGTTTTTCCAACTCTGTATACTTACAATCATTAAATCCATTTCATCTAAAAATTCTTTATCTAATTGTTGTTTATATGATAAACTAATATGATTAGGAGCTATGTTTTCTATACTTCGTATAATTTCTTTAACTTCAGAATGTCGTTTAGTGTAACCATTAATATCAACAATAATTATTTGAGCTTCATTATTAGAGATTAATCGTTGAGCATATTTCAATAAATCAGCATCATCATTACCAAATAGAGGTAAAAATATTTTATCAATTTTATCTAGATTTTTTTCTAAAACAATTCCGACAGGAATAGATGATTTATTTAATAATTGTTTTGTTCTTTCATCAAAAATGGAATGATCAAACATATTTTCTTTTCCTTTTACTTGTTCTATAAGAATATCCGGATCTATAATTTTTGTAGTAAAACCTAATATGTTACCAAGTAATGATCCTGAATAGATTGAGTTTCTAACACCCATCAACATTAAATCATAATCTCCTTTTTGTGCAACATCTACTGTCTCTTGGATAATATCTGTAGAAACTTTAAACATTGTAGTTACGTCTTGTTGTAAATTTTCAGCTTCTTCAATTAATGGTTCAAAAAATTCATCTTCTCTATCATTGAAAGAATGATGTTCAACTTCATTACTTTTTACAATATGCATTCCTGTAATTAGAGAATTTTCATTGTCCTTTTTTACAAATGCATTAGCTATTTTTAATAAACTTTTTCCTTTTTCTGGAATACTAAAGTTGATTAATATTTTATATTTTGATTGATCACTAATTTCAATAATATCATCTTCTTTTTTATGTTTAAAAATTCTTTCTACAATATCAAGTATAGGACCAGTCATAAAAGTTGTAACTAATGCCATAATTACCATCATAGCAAATATTTCTGCATCTAATACTCCAAGATCATATCCTATGTTAAGGACTATAAGTTCCATAAGTCCTCTAGTGTTCATCAATGCACCAATAATAGCACTATTTCTCCAACTTTGTCCAACAAATTTTGCAGCAAGAGCACTACCAACAAATTTACCTACAACAGCAACTAAAATAATTAATCCTGTTATTTTCCATAAATATGGATCGTTTAATAATCCTATTTCTGTTCGTAAACCAGTGTAAACAAAGAATAAAGGTAATAATACGACAACAGCAACATCTTCAACTTTTTCAATGAACACATTTCTGAATTTCATATTTTCAGGCATGATTGCTCCTGCCATAAATGCTCCAAACAAAGCATGAATACCAATCACTTCTGTTGCATAAGAAGATAGAATAAGTACTAGAAAGAATATTGCAATTATTGGTCTAGTTAATGTAGATTTAGTAGGATATATTGTTGAAATTCTAAATAAAAATGGACGAACTATTTTTATCATGAATAGAACATATAATACAGCTAAACCAATTACAAATAATGCACTACCAAAGTCACCAGCTTTTACAATTGCAATAACAACAGCAAGTATACACCAAGCAGTAATGTCATCTGCAGCTGCACAAGTAATAACAATAGTACCTAATTTTGTTTTATGTATTCCTCGTTCTTGTACAATTCTTGCTAATACTGGAAAAGCTGTTATACTCATAGCTATACCAATAAAAAGACCAAATGATAAAAATGGAGCTCCAACAGGCGCAAATTCACGATAAATAAAGTATGCTAGTCCCATTCCTAGAGCAAATGGAAGTATTATACTTGCATGACTTATAACGACAGCATCATGTGCTTTATTTTTTAAAATTTTTAAATCAAGTTCCATTCCAATAGTATACATAAACAATATTAGACCAATTTGACTTAAAAATTGAATGTTACCTAAAGATTCTACAGGAAATAGAGAGGCAGATATTTCAGGAAAATACATGCCAAGTAAGGATGGACCTAATACAATACCAGCTATCATTTCTCCAATAACTGCAGGTTGCCCAATTTTATTAGAAACCCAACCAAAAAGTCTAGCAGCTAATATAATAGTAACAATTTGAGCAAGAAGAATAGCTAGTGGATGTTTTAGATTATAAATCATAGAATTTAAAAATTCTACCCATCTACTGTTATTTGAAGTAGCGTGATGGACATCACGACCAATCTCTAGATTGACACCATGTTTAGCAATTAAGTAAATTAAAGCTGTAAAAAAACCAATTACTACAACATAAAATATGGAATTCTTATACTTCTTCATGTTTTTTAATTTTATGATACAAATTTTAAAAAAAATGAAATAAGAAAATAATCTCAAAAACAATAATGTAATGAACGGGTTTTATTTTGTAATCAAATAGAAATTTTTGAAATAAAATTGGGTTTATATACTTCACTTAATGTTAAAATTATTTCTTTTTCTTCTTTTGAATTGATATTAAGTGTAATATTTTCTGATTGATAATATTGTATATAATTTATATTTACAATTTCTCTTTTATTAATTCGTACAAAATATTTTTCTGGAAGTAAATCTCTTAAATTATCTAGGGTTATATTTTTTAAAGTTATTTCTGATAAATCTTTCATTAAAATAACTTTATCTCTACTTTCTAATGATGAGGTAGTGATATAAACAATTTGATCAAACTGTAGTATAATTTTTCCTTTATCAGAATTTAATTGAACAGTTTTATCTGCGAAAGTATTTTGTTGTAAATAATTTTTTATTTTATTAATAGCTTGTTGTAACCTTTCGATTTTAATAGGTTTTTGTATATAATCTATTGCGTCTAAATCAAAGGCATTTGTAGCATATTCTTTATAAGCTGTAGCGAATATAAAAGGTTTATTTTTTAAATATTCAGCAATTTGTAACCCATTTATTTTAGGCATTTCAATATCAAGAATACAAAAATCAAAATCAACTTTATTACTTTTTAAATCTTCAAGAAATAACTCTGGATCAACATAAGCTTTCTCTATTTCAATTCCTTCAATTCCTTCACAAAGTAATTTTAGATATTTTAAACCAAGAATTTCATCATCTATTAGGATGCATTTTAGTATAGAATTCATTTAAATTAATTTTTAATTTTGCAACAAAAATATTTTGTTCTGTAGTTTTAGTTAAAGAAAAATGATTTCCATAAATCATTTTTAAGCGATGTTCTAATGATTGATTACCATGTCCACCGGATTCTTTTTGTAAACTATTTTTTTTGAGATATTTTATTAGTTACTTGAATATAAAAAAAATTAGTATTCAATTCGATAGTTATTTTTATAAAAGAATTATCTTTCTGAAAATCTGTATGCTTAAAAGCGTTTTCTATTAGATCAATAGAAATTAATGGTGCAATTATTTTTTCATTATATAGGAAAGATTGTTCGTCAATTTTTGTTTTAATCTGTAAATCAAACAAAGGAGATACTTTTACTTTATTAATTTCTATATAATTTTTTATAAAATCTATTTCATCTTTTATTGTTACAAAGTTAGATTTACTTTCATATAAAATATAATCTAATACATTCGCTAATTTATCAATAGTATAGTAAGTTTGGTAAGCATTAGATTGTATAGAATTTAAAATATTTTTGAATAAATGTGGATTTAATTTTGCCTCATAGGTTTCTAATTTCAATTCATCTACCTTTATAGATAAGTTATCAAGTTGTTTTTTTTGTGATAAATTAATTTTTTTTTCTGATTTTAGAGCATAAACCAAATATGTAATCATTATAAATAAGAAGATAATGAAAAAAAATATTAAGTAAATTAATAGTGATGGAATTGAAATCATACAAGTGTAATCTATCTCAAAAGTAATATTTTTTGGTAACTGAATAACCTAATTTTTACATCTTTTATAATGTTTTTAAAAAAATATAAGGATATTACTATTGTTACAATCGTATAGATAGATTATATAAAATATTTTTATAATAAGTTTATTTATAGTAATTAACAAAACAGCCGTAAGATTAATCTTACGGCTGTTTTGTTACTATATTATTAAAAAAAGAATTAAGCATAATATTTAGCTTTTAATTCTTTTACTTTAGCATCATCTAAGAATTCGTCATAAGTCATGTAACGATCAATGATTCCATTAGGAGTCAATTCAATGATTCTATTACAAGTAGTATTGATCAATTCGTGGTCATGAGAAGCCATTAAAATAGTTCCTTTAAAATTAACTAACGAATTATTTAAAGCTGTAATAGATTCTAAATCTAAGTGTCCAGTAGGTTCATCTAATAATAATACGTTGGCACGTAATAACATCATACGAGAGAACATACAACGCATTTTTTCACCTCCAGAAAG
The DNA here is from genome assembly GCF_032109125.1 of Chishuiella sp. Taxonomy (NCBI): domain Bacteria; kingdom Pseudomonadati; phylum Bacteroidota; class Flavobacteriia; order Flavobacteriales; family Weeksellaceae; genus Chishuiella; species Chishuiella sp. Next base: position 209,728 of record NZ_DAMCLZ010000004.1, on the reverse strand, counting down.
TACAGATGACTTCTTAAGAGCTTCATCACCAGAGAATAACATTTTACCTAAGAATCCTCTCATAAATTCTTCATGACGTTCCTCATCAGAATCAGTGTATTGACGTAACCAATCTACTAAATTAATATCTTCTTTAAAGAAATCATTATTATCTAAAGGCAAATAAGCTTGTGTAGTAGTAATACCCCAATTATAATCACCAGTATCAGGCTCAGCTTTACCAGATAAAATTTCTAAGAATTGAGTAACTGCTTTAGAGTTTCTAGAGAAAATACCAATTTTATCACCTTTTTTAAGGTTTATATTAGCATCTTTAAATAAGATTTCTCCATCAACTGAAGCAGATAAATTATTAACTTCTAATATTTGATCACCAGCTTCACGAGATTGTTCCCAAATAATAGCTGGGTAACGGCGAGAAGAAGGTTTTATATCTTCAATATTTAACTTATCAATCATTTTTTTACGAGCTGTAGCTTGTTTTGCTTTAGCTACGTTAGATGAAAAACGAGCAATAAATTCTTGTAGTTCTTTTTTCTTTTCTTCTGCTTTTTTATTTTGTTGAGCTCTTTGTTTAGAAGCTAATTGAGAAGACTCGTACCAAAATGTATAATTACCAGAATAAAGATTTAATTTAGAGAAATCTAAATCACAAATATGTGTACATACAGAATCTAAAAAGTGACGATCGTGAGATACAACAATTACAGTATTTTCAAAGTTCGCTAAGAAATCTTCTAACCATGTAATAGTATTAACATCTAACTCATTGGTAGGCTCATCTAATATTAATACGTCAGGATTACCAAATAAAGCTTGTGCAATCAAAATACGAACTTTAGCTTTATTATCTAAATCCCCCATTAAAGTATAATGCATATCAGCATCTATACCAACGTTAGACAATAATGTACCAGCATCAGATTCAGCATTCCATCCATTCATTTCTTCGTATTCAACACCTAATTCACCAGCTTTAATACCATCTTCTTCAGAAAAATCTGGTTTAGCATAAAGAGCATCCATACGTTCTTTGATGTCATATAGGACTTTATTTCCTCGTAAAACTGTATCTAGAACTGTATATTCGTCATATTTGAAGTGATTTTGCTCTAAAACAGACATACGTTTCCCTTTTTCTAAGCTAACTTGTCCTGAAGTAGGATCAATTTCGCCAGATAAAATTTTTAAGAAAGTAGATTTTCCTGCTCCGTTTGCACCAATTATTCCATAACAGTTGCCATTTGTAAATTTTATATTAACTTCGTCGAAAAGTACACGCTTTCCAAATTGAAGCGATAAATTAGAAACATTTAACATAATTTTTGGTATGATGTTTGTTTGACCTTCCGGCAAAGTTACAAATTTTAATTGGAATAAAATAAAGTGCAGAAAGAAGTTACGATTAAGAATAAACGTGCAAGGTTTGAGTATGAATTATTAGATTCTTACGAAGCCGGCATCCAATTATTTGGGACTGAAATAAAATCTATCCGAATGGGAAAAGCTTCGATTACTGAAAGTTTTTGTCAAATGAAGGATGGAGAACTCTATATTGTTAATATGTTTATTGACGAATATGATTGGGGAACATACTTTAATCATAAAACGAGACGAGACAGAAAACTTTTATTACAAAAATCTGAGTTGCGAAAATTAGAACGCAAAACAAAAGAGACAGGATTGACAATTGTAGCAACCACGCTGTTTATAAACAACAGAGGGTTGGCAAAATTGAAGATATATTTGGCAAAAGGAAAGAAACTTTTTGACAAAAGAAATACAATAAAAGGAAAAGATTTGAAAAGAGATTTGGATAGAATGATAAAGAATTCTTAAATTTGTCTTATAATTGTATAAAAATAAATATATTTAAAACGCTAAATATTTGATAATGAAAAAGTTTAATCTATTATTATCTGCAGTCGTATTATTCTTAGCGGGTAATTCATTTGTAGATGCTCAGAATTCTAAGAATCCTTGGGCAATTTCGGTTGGTGCTCACGCAGTTGACTACAATTCAGTTACTGGTCCATTTAACCAGTATTTTAAAACAGATAATTGGGACATCGTTCCTCCTTTATCTAAACTTTCTGTTATTCGTAACTTAAATAGATCTTTTGATGTTGATTTAACAGCTTCTGTTGGTGAAATAGACAATAAAAGATTAAATATTAAAGATGAATTATTCATTAATGCAGGTTTAGGTTTACGTTATAAATTTGCTAACGGATACTTATTAAATGAAGATTCTTGGTTTGATCCATATATCCGTGGGGGTGCTAGCTACCACAGATATGATTACACTAATTTAACAAATCCTTTAACTGCTTACGATAACAATGGTAATGCATACCAATTCCAAAAAGAAGAGGATTTAGAAAAAAATCACTTAGCTTTAAATTTAGGAGTAGGTATTAACTTTTGGTTAACTAAAAACTTCGGTTTAAATGTAGCTTCTGATTATAACTGGTTACCAACTTATGGTGGAAAAGATTATTTTAACTTCTTCCAACATACAGTAGGAGTTACTTTCCGTTTCGGAAGACCAGATAGAGATAAAGATGGTATTCCAGATGACGTAGATGCTTGTCCAGATGTACCAGGTTTAGCTGAATTCAACGGATGTCCAGATACAGACGGTGATGGTATTCCTGATCCAGATGATGCTTGTCCAACTGTACCAGGTTTAGCTGAATTCCAAGGTTGTCCAGACACAGATGGTGATGGTATTCCAGATAATTTAGACGAATGTCCAGAAGTTGCAGGACCAGTAGAAAATAATGGTTGTCCTTGGCCAGATAGAGATGGTGATGGTATTCCAGATAAAGATGATGCTTGTCCAGATGTACCAGGTTTACCTCAATTCCAAGGTTGTCCAGATACAGATGGTGATGGTATTCCAGATCCAGATGATGCTTGTCCAACTGTACCAGGACCAAAAGAAAATAACGGATGTCCATGGACTGAAGTAGAAGTTTCTAAACGTTTATCAAACATTTTATTTGAGTATAACTCAGACAAAATCGTTCCAGCTTCTTACGAAGATGTACGTGTAGCAGCTCAAATTTTAAATTCAGATGATTTAAAAACTAATTCGTACTACATCGATGGTCATACAGATCAAAGAGGTTCTGCGGCTTACAATAAAAAATTATCTTTAAAACGTGCTCAAGCTGTAGTTAATATCTTAGCTGAAAGAGGAGGTGTTGATAAAGCTCGTTTAACTGCTCGTGGATTAGGAAAATCTAACTTGTTATGTACTGAAAACACAGAAGAGTGTTACCAAAGAAACAGACGTGTTGAGGTTTTACCAAAAAACGCTGCAATTACAGAAACTAAAGTTGTTAAACCAACTTCTAGAAAGAAATAATTAATTCTTTATAGTTATAAAGGTCACCCAAAGGGTGACCTTTTTTTATATATACTATTAATAATTATAAAAAAACTAGAAGACATTGTCTCCTAGCTTTTCAATTAAATTATTATAATAAATATTTTAATATGCTTTTGCATATAGTACTTTATACTTGGCTGGTTTTCCAGAAAATATATCTACACCTTCAGTAGGTAATTCAAAAGATTGAGGAATACAACGTATAGTTGCTTTTGTAGCATCTTTTATAGCGTTTTCAGTTTCTTCAGTTCCATCCCATAAAGCAGAAATAAAACCACCTTTATTTTCCAAAATAGTTTTAAATTCTTCGAAATTAGAAACTTCAGTAATATGTTCATTTCTAAAATTTAGAGCTTTAGTGAATAAATTTTGTTGAATATCTTCTAGTAATTTTTCAATTTCAGTTGTAACGGAATCTAAAGAAATGAATTGTTTTTCTAATGTGTCACGTCTAGCGACTTCAACTTGCCCTTTTTCTAAATCTTTAGGGCCAATAGCAACTCGAACAGGAACACCTTTTAATTCGTATTCTGCAAATTTCCATCCTGGTTTAGATTTTTCATCATCGTCAAATTTAATTGAAACACCTTTAGCTTTTAATTCATTTGAAAATTTATCAACAACTTGTCGAATTTCCTCTAATTGTTCAGCTGTTTTATAAATAGGAACAACAACTACTTGTATCGGAGCTAACTTTGGAGGTAAAACTAATCCTAAGTCATCAGAGTGTGTCATGATTAAAGCTCCCATTAAACGGGTTGAAACCCCCCATGATGTAGCCCAAACGTATTCTTGTTTACCTTCTTTGTTAGTAAATTTAACATCAAAAGCTTTAGCAAAATTTTGTCCAAGGAAATGAGATGTACCAGCTTGTAATGCTTTTCCATCTTGCATAAGTGCTTCTATTGTATATGTTTCATCTGCTCCGGCAAAACGTTCAGATTCTGTTTTATATCCTTTTACAACAGGTATTGCCATAAAATTTTCAACAACATCAGCATAAACATTTTGCATTTGTTGAGCCTCTTTTAAAGCTTCATCTTTTGTTTCATGAGCAGTGTGTCCTTCTTGCCATAAGAATTCTGCAGTTCTTAAAAATAAACGAGTTCGCATTTCCCAACGAACAACATTAGCCCATTGATTAATTAGAATTGGTAAATCACGATAAGATTGAATCCAATTTTTGTATGTACTCCAAATAATTGCTTCAGATGTAGGTCGAACTATTAATTCTTCTTCTAATTTTGCATCAGGATCAACAATTAATTTTCCTTTATTGTCAGGATCATTTTTTAATCTGTAGTGAGTTACAACTGCACATTCTTTAGCAAATCCTTCAGCATTTTTTTCCTCAGCTTCAAATAAACTTTTAGGCACAAATAAGGGGAAATAAGCATTTTGATGACCTGTTTCTTTAAATCTTTTGTCTAGCTCAGCTTGTAGTTTTTCCCAAATAGCATATCCGTATGGTTTTATAACCATACTACCTCTAACTTTCGAGTTTTCAGCTAGATTTGCTTTTACAACAAGCTCGTTGTACCATTTTGAGTAATCCTCAGTACGAGTTGTTAATTTTGCCATAATCTTATATATTTGTTGATAAGTTTCGTATCTTTACTTGGCATAAAAATTGCCTTAATATTTATGCAAATTTAAAGATTACAAACGACGTAAATTTACAATTATGAACAAAGTTTATCAAATTTCTAATAAAATTTCTGCAACTACACTAATTCTTGTAGCTGCATTAGGGATTTCTTCTTGTTCGACTTATCAGCCAAGCGGTTACGAAAGCGACGGTGTTTATTATAATCCTAAGACAGATAAAACTTATGATGAAGCTCGTCAACAATATAATCAAACTGAAGATAATCCAGGTGAAATAAAAATTGGTAGCCCATATTTTGATGCGGATGGTAATGGAGCTGAACAATTTTATTATCAAGATGACGCTGATAACTCTAATACTCAAGATAGTTCTTCAAATAATAATTCTACAACTGTTAAAGTTAATAGTTATGGGTTAGGAGGTTATAATTATTTTGGTAATAATAATTATACATTATCTTATAGTAACGATGCTCCTAGTTGGGGTAGAAATGATGGAGTAGAAGTTAATATATGGAATAATTATTCCCCTTTCTATTCTCCTTGGGGTTGGAATTCTTTCTATAGTCCTTGGTATGGTGGAGGTTTTGGCCTTTCTATGGGTTGGGGCTGGAATAATTGGTATGGCTCTGGATTCTATGGAGGTTGGAATAATTGGTATGGATATCCTGGATATTATGGTGGTTATGGTTGGAATAGACCAAGAGGAACTTACGCTCAACCTGGAAATAGATATGGAAATAATTTAAATTCTTCTATCAATTCTAATAGACCAGTTGCTGGAGGATTTAATGGTAGAAATAATCAAATTTCTAATGGAATTAGACCAACTAGAGGTGGTAATGGAATTATTAATAATAATTCAAGACCATCAGTGAATCAAGGTCAAATTAATAATAATATACGTCCAACACGTGAAGCGAGACCATCAGTAAATCAAGGTCAAATTAATAATAATATACGTCCAACACGTGAAGCGAGACCATCAGTAAATCAAGGTCAATTTAATAATAATACACGTCCAACGCGTGAAGTTAGACCATCAGTAAATCAAGGTCAATTTAACAACAATACACGCCCTGCACGTGAATCTAATTCAGGTTACAATACACGCCCAACTAGAGGTTTTCAACAAGGTCAACCAAGTAATTATAATAATAGTATGCCTAGTTCACGCCCTTCTTATTCTTCTCCATCTCCAAGTAGAGGAAGTAGTATGGGAACAGGAAGTTTTGGAAGTGGATCTCGTGGAGGAAGCATGGGAGGAGGAGCTATTCGTGGAGGTAGAAGGTAAATTTAGATTTTTTTAGAATAAACTATGAAAAAAATAATAACAGGAATATGTGCTTTAGCAGGAACATTATCTTTTGCACAGAATAAATATGATTATCAATATCCATCTAATGCAATAAATTTATATTCTCAGGATATAAATAGTGGTAATGCTAAATATATAGGTGTAGGAGGTGCTGTAGGAGCACTAGGTAGCGATATTAATGCTGTAGAACAAAACCCTGCAGGTTTGGGTGTTGCTATTACTTCTGATGTTCAGATTACCGCAGGAGTTTCTAGTTATAATAATAAATCGTCTTTTGGTACAAATTTTAAAGAATCAGATAGTAAATTTAATTTTCAACAGTTTGGAGGAAATTTTGTTTTTGAAAATCCCGGATCTGATTGGAATCGATTTTCAATCGGTGTAGCTTACTATAACCAAAGAATAGACAATACATCAACTATAGGAGATAATCGTAATATAAGTTCTGTTTCTCAACAATATGATGGAACATTTGCAGGTTATTATAAAAATATAGATGGTTATAAATCTAAATTTTCATTAAATTTTGGTTCTAGTTATGATGATAGATTATACTTAGGATTAGGATTAAATTTTCATGAGACTAACTATTCTTCTTATGAACAATATTATGAAAGAGATAGTAATGATGGTAATAATTATGGTTATAATTTAGATGGTTTTCCTTTTAATGAAAATGGACAAGGATTTTCATTCTCTTTAGGAGCTTTATATAAAATCGATCAGACTGTACGTTTAGGAGCTGCTTATCATTCACCTGTATGGTATAATATGAGTACAGAATATTTTGGAGCTAATAATTCATTTAATAATAATGGTACTGTGGGTTCTTATAATTTATACTATTCTGACTATGATATGACAAGAGGAGGTAGATTTGTAGGGAGTTTAGGGTTTGTTTTAGCAAAAAGCTTGTCTTTAGGAATTGATTATACTTATCATATGAACAATGACACTAAATTGAAACCAAATAGTTTATTTACACCATCTAATAATTTCATAAATGATTTTGTAAAAAATTCTAGTGAAGTAAGAGTAGGAGCTGAATATCGTATAGAAAAGTTTAAAGTAAGAGCAGGTTATAATTATGTAGCTTCTCCATTTAAAGATTTTTCAATTGATTTAGCAAATACAAATAATGTAGTTTCTACTTCTAATTTATCAAAAGCTTTTGTTGGAGATGTTAATAGAGCTAGTATTGGTGTAGGTTATGATTTTGGAGGTTTTTATTTAGACGCAGCTTACCAATATCAAACACAAAAATACAAACAGTTAATAGGTGGGGGTAATTATATAGATTCTAATAACTCTTATGTACAGTTACCAAATACTTATGCGGTAAATACAAAATTAAATAGTAATTTATTTTTATTGACATTAGGTTGGCAATTTTAATAGATAACTAATAATATAAAAAAAAAGTAAGAGAAATTTCTCTTACTTTTTTTTATGATTAAAATTATTTACTAATCTTTTTTATAGATGACATTCCAGAAACATCAACTTTTGTTTGTAAACCTTCTTCATCAATATACTTTATAGAACTAGCTCCAGAACTATCTGCAATTAACTTATTTACAGCCCACACTGTTATAGAGCTTGCACCAGAACAATCTACAGTTGCAGTTGCAGCTTTTAAATCTTTTGCAATAAGTGATGATGCACCTGAAACTGAAATAGCTAAATCTTGTACATTTCCAGAAATCTTCATACTTGATGCACCAGAATTATCTACTGCAATAGAATTAGAAATAACATCTAATTTTAGATTGCTAGCTCCTGATAAATCAATAGCTATTTTTTCGACTTTTTGTGTTGGAATTACATTTACATTTGATGCACCAGAAATTGAATAAGATCTTAGCTTTTTATGAGGAAATGTAACTTTTATAGATGAATTTTTTAAATTTATAGATCCTTTTATTTTTACATGTAAAATTCCTCCAGAAACTTCAGTAACAACTCTATCCATGATATTATCAGGTGCTTCCACAGAAATTTCACCATTATAATTTCCATCAGTAATGGTTATATTTATTGCATTACTAATATCTATCCCCTCAAAAGAACTTATAGTTCTATTTTGAGTAATAACATTATTACTTGCAGTAACTCTATCTAAGTAGCTAGATCCTAAAGAAGATGATTTAGAATTTAAATCGATTGAACAGCTAGCAAATCCTAATGAGCTGAAAACAAGTATTGGAATTAAAATATATTTCATAAAATGTTCTTTATTACTTAGATGTAATAATCATAAAAAAGTTACAAAAAAATAAGTTAATTTATTCAACAAAAATAAATCCATCATAAATATTTAGTAATTTCGCTTCTTATGAAAATCATTAGTTATAACGTAAACGGAATACGAGCAGCAATGACCAAAGGGTTAGTAGATTGGTTAAGTGCAGCAAATCCAGATGTTTTTTGTATTCAAGAAACGAAAGCAATGCAAGAACAAGTAGATACCAAACCTTTCGAAGAATTAGGTTATCATATCTATTGGCATGCAGCAGAGAAAAAAGGATACAGTGGTGTAGCTATATTTTCTAAACAAAAACCTAATCATGTACAAATAGGTACAGGGATAGATTATATAGATAGAGAAGGAAGAGTTATTCGATTGGATTTTGATAAAGTTTCAGTGATAAGTTTGTATTTACCTAGTGGAACAAATATAGATCGATTAGATTTTAAATTACAATTTTGTGAAGATTTTAAAAACTATATTAAAGAATTGAAAATTTCACATCCTAATTTAGTAATTTGCGGAGACTATAATATATGTCACGAAGCAATAGATATTCATGATCCTATTAGAAATGCAAAAGTTTCAGGATTTTTACCAATTGAAAGAGAATGGATATCATCATTTATGGATGAATGTAATATGATTGATTCTTTTCGTTACTTTGTAAAAGAACCAAATAATTATTCTTGGTGGTCATATCGTGCTAATGCACGTAATAATAATAAAGGATGGAGAATTGATTATAATATGGTAAGTGATTCTTTAGAAAATAAAATGAAAAGAGGTGCTATTTTGCCTGATGCAAAGCATTCTGATCATTGCCCTATATTAGTTGAATTAGATATTTAAGATTAAAAAAATGAAAAAAATTGTACTTAGTTGTTTAACTGTTTTTGCAATAACAAGTTGCGTGCCTCAAAAGCAATATCAAGATTTAGAAAATAATTATTACAAAGCATTAGATGATCAATCTAATACTTCTAAAGATTTAACTCTAGCTAATTTGAAAATAGAAAATCTTGAAAAAGATATGGAATTAGCAAAAAATGAATTATATAGAAAAGATACAGCGCTTTCAAATGCTCAAGCAATGATTAAGCAAGCTCAAAAAGAACACGATACTAATTTACAAGAATTATATTCTGCATTAAATAGTTCTGGTGAAAAGTCTAAACTTTTTTATAATCAACTAAGCGAAAAAGAAAAGTTAGCAAATGATTTATCTCAGAAAGTTAAAGATTTAGAAGAGCAAATAGATGCAAAAGATACTGAAATTTTTAATTTAAAAAGACAAATTTTAACATTAGAAATTAATCAAAAAGTTTCTGAAGCTACTGCAACTCCCGCTAAGAAAACAACAACTAAAAAATAATAAAAAAGTCTTATCATATTTAGATAAGACTTTTTTTTATTGATGAAAATCGAACTAAATTTGCGCTAAGTAAAAAGTTTTAATGAAAGTTATTTGTGAAACAAAAAGTTTAGTTTTGCGTGAATTTTTCGAAATTGACGCTTATGAACTATTTCAAATGAATTCTGATAAAGAGTTAATGAGAATAGTTAATGAAAAACCCTACAAATCTGAAGATGAAGCAGTTTTTTTTATAGAAAATATGATAAAACATTATCAAGATTATGGTTTTGGTTTATGGGGAGTTCATGAAAAGAAAAGTGGTCGTTTTGTAGGTTGGGGAGGGTTTAGAGAAACTAAATTTGGTCCTGTAATAAATATACGCTTAAAACGAAAATTTCAGAACAAAGGATATGGCTCGGAGGTTTTAAATGCTATTGTTGATTATGGAAAGGATGAGTTGAAACTTGAAAAAATTGCTGCAAAAGCAAATAAGAATCAACCAGAAACATTAAAACTTTTACAAAAAAGTAAACTTCAACAAAGTGATGAGAATGAATTTATTTTTAAACTTTAAATTACTCTGAAAAAGTACTTAAAACTTATTCTAAGTTTAAGAAAGCATTATAAATAGATAATTAGTGAATTTTTTTCGTAAATTCGATAGAATATTTACTATTACATGAAAAAAATAACATTTTTATTTAGCTTAATGTTAATAACATTAAGTTTTGCATTTGGTCAAGAAACAACTAAGGTTAAAATTTATAATGAAGATGCAAACCCTACTACAGATATTTCAAATGCAGTAAAAAAAGCTTCTTTAGAGAAAAAAAACGTTTTAATTCAAATTGGAGGTAATTGGTGTCCTTGGTGTATTTTATTTGATAAATTAACAAAAGAAAATGCCGAAATAAAAGATTATTTAAATGATAATTACGAAGTTGTCCATGTTAATTACTCTCCAAAAAATAAAAACGAAAAAACTTTGGCAGAATTAAAGCATCCAGAACGTTTTGGATTTCCTGTTTTTGTTGTCTTAGATTCTAAAGGAAACTTAGTACATACGCAAAATTCAGCATATTTAGAAAGCAAGGAAATAAAAGGTCATGATCCTAAACTTGTTTTAGAATTTTTACAAAATTGGTCTTACAAAGCATTGGATCCTACAACATATTCTAAAAATTAATTTTTTTATATAGGCGAATGTTTAACTTTGTAGGATGAATAATCTTTTGATAAAGCCATTTATTTTATTTGTACGTTTTTATCAGTTAGCTATTTCTCCTTGGATGGGTAGTAATTGTAGATATCATCCAACTTGTTCTAGTTACATGATAGAAGCTTTAAAAGAACATGGTTTAATTAAAGGTTTATATCTTGGAATAAAAAGAATTTTACGTTGTCATCCATGGGGAGGACACGGATATGATCCTGTACCTAAAAAGAAAAATTAATGATTAATTTACTCTCATTTATTGATTGGAATCCTCAACCTTATTTATTTGAATTGGGAGGATTCAAAGTGCATATTTATAGTCTTTGTTGGATAGTAGCTTTTGTAGTAGGCTGGTATTTAATGTCAAATATTTTCAAAAAAGAAAATCAAAAAAAGGAATTACTAGATCCTTTATTTCTTTATACATTTATTGGAGCTATAGCTGGAGCTAGATTAGGAGAATATTTGTTTTATGATCCATCAGCTTTTATAGAACGACCAATTGAGGTTTTTTTACCCGTACAAAGTGCACAAGGAAAATCAGCTTTTTTTGGACTTTTACAAAATTATGAATTTGTAGGATTTAGTGGATTAGCTAGTCATGGTGCTGCTTTAGGAGTTATCATTACATCTTATTTATTTAGTAGAAAATACCTTCATAGAAATGTTTTATGGTTATTAGATAGAATGGCTGTTGTAGTTCCTTTTGGAGGAGCTGCAGTAAGAATTGGTAATTTTTATAATTCTGAAATTGTAGGTAAACCTTCAGATTTGCCTTGGGCTGTTAAATTTTATGAACAAAGTTTAGGTTATGGAGAGATTGTTCCTCGTCACCCAGCTCAAATTTATGAAGCAATAGGATATGTTATTCTTGGAATAATAATGTTATATGCCTATAATAAAACAGATAAAAGAAAACAATTAGGAGCTTTATTTGGATTATTTTTATTTTTATTATTTTTAATAAGATTTATTGTAGAATTTTATAAAGAAAATCAAGGAGAAGAAGCTGTTGCTCAAGCTTTGAATATAGGATTAAATAATGGTCAAATTTTAAGTATTCCTTTTATGTTGATAGGTCTTTATTTATATATATCTTCAAAAAACAGAATAATTACGAACTAAAAAATAAAATTATTATTAACCTGAAATTAATTAAAACTTATGGGATTTTTAAAAGAATTTAAAGAATTTGCTGTTAAAGGAAATGTTATCGATCTTGCAGTCGGTGTTGTTATTGGAGGTGCATTTGGTAAAATTGTAACATCTTTAGTAGAAGATATTATAACTCCAGCATTACTAAATCCAGCATTGAAAGCTATAAATGCAGAGAATTTATCTGAATTAGTAGTTCCAGGAACGGCTATTAAATATGGTAGCTTTTTAGCAGCCCTAATTTCATTTATTATCATAGCTTTTGCTTTATTTGTAATGATAAAAGGAATTAATAAATTGAAAAAACAAGAGCCTGTGAAAGAGGAAGCTCCTGCTGGACCTACACAGGAAGAGTTATTAGCAGAAATTAGAGATTTATTAAAGAATCAATAATATTTAATTATAGAATAGTAACATAAAAAAAATCAGTACTAAATAAATAGTACTGATTTTTTTATGATATAATTTTATTTAAAATTATTTAGCTTGTTTTGATTGAGCTTCGAATTGTTTTTGTAATTCTTTTATTTGCTCTTCAGATAAACTTTGCTGTCCACCTTGTTGTTGACCTCCTGCAGGAGCATCTTTAAAGTCTACTAATTCTACTTCGAATTCTAATGCTTGATTTGGACCAATTTGTCCACCTGGAGCACCAGTTTCTCCGTAACCTAAATTAGCAGGAATATAGAATTTATATTTTCCTCCTTTAGACATTAATTGTAAACCTTCTGACCAACCAGGAATAACTTGGTTTAATGGAAATTCTACACCATCTTTTGCTTCAGCATTTTTATCAGTACTATCAAAAACTTTTCCAGTAGATAATAATTTACCTGTATATTTAACTTTTACAATACTGTTAGCATTTGGTTTAGCTCCTGTTCCTTCTTTTTCAACAACATAAACTAATCCAGAAGCAGTAGATTTAGCTCCAGAAGATTTTTTCTTTTCTTCTATTAATTTTTTAGATTCCTCTGAGTTTTTCTTAGTCAAGTTTTCTTGATGATTCTTAGCATAAGTATCTAAAATACCCATTCCAGCTTCTTGTGTAATCAACAATTTTTTATGACGAACAACATCCATGATTCCTTGAACAATAATATCTTTGTCCATTTGATCTAATTGTTGTTGTTTAATAACTGTTTCAACTTGTTGACCAACTTGTTGACCAATTGCATAAGATTCTCTACCTTCTTTTCCAGCTTTTAAATAATCACGGATACCTTTTTCAAGTTGGTCATAATTAATACTATCAGTTTCAACTAATCGACCTCCAAGACCTTTGATTTGCTCTCCAAGCCCAGTTCCAAAAGCATAAGAAGCTTTTTGATCATCATTCTCTAATTTATCTACAGATTTACCTTTGTTACATGCTGTTAAAGACGCAACAACAAAAATCCCTAAAAGAACTTTTTTCATTATTTATAATAATTTATTACAAGTTTAGTGATAAACTTTGATTAATCAAACAAATCAAGTCCAAATTCTTCTTTTAATTTTAATAAAACTGGATTTTGAGTTGATAATTTTTCAAATTTCTCTTTTTTCGATAAAATATGATTTTCAGCTTCTCTTTCAGAGAACTTAATTTCAATTGTAAAATAATGATTTTTTAGATGAGCTCTCATCGAATTTCGAATTCGATCTTTATATTCTTCAAATTCCTGTTTTGATGAATGAGAACTAAATTCAAAAATAATTTCATTTTCATTAATTATATCTAATTTAGTCGTCATCAAAGCATTATATGTAGGGATATTATGCTCAATTTTTAAGCGATCAAGAAATCTTTTCCAACTTTCATTAACTTGTTCTAAAGTAAATTTTTCTCTAGGAAGATCATTTCTTAGAATTTCTTCTTTCTGTTCTTCTAAAACTGATCCAGGTAAAGCCATTTTTAGACTAAAAGATGATCCTCCTGTTCTTTTTATTGGTTTAGAAGCTCTAGAAAGTTCATTATTTTCTATTCTTTCTGGTATTTTTCGTTCAGTTGGAATAGAATTATTCGAAATATTTGGGTTATTAACTTGTTGTGTTTGTTGTATAGATGTTTTATTTTCCGTTTTTAAATAAAAAGGCGGAGGAATTATTCTATATTTTTTTTTTTAAGACCACTATTATTAGTAGTTAATGAAGATAATTGCATCAAAGCAATTTCGACAGTTAATCTTGGATTTTTACTCGATTTATAATTTAAATCTGTTTGGTTACAAATTTCAATTGCATCAAATAAAAAAGGAGCAGAACATTTTTGAGCATGCTCTAAATATTTTCCTTTAGTTTTTTCTCCAACTTCTAATAGATTAACTGTATTTACTGTTTTAGCCATTAACAAATCTCTGAAATGAGCTCCAAACCCTGATATAAATAAATGTGCATCAAAACCTTTATTTAAAATTTCATTGAATTGTATCATTGCTTCAGGAATATTATTTTCTAAACAAGCATCTGTCATTTTAAAATAATAATCATAATCTAAAACATTTAGATTTTCTGCAACAGCTGAATAGGTAAGATTTTTATTTGTAAAAGTTACCATTCTATCAAATATAGAGAGAGAGTCACGTAATGCTCCATCAGCTTTTTGAGCAATTAAATGTAATGCATCATCTTCGAAAAGAACATTTTCTTTTTCTGCAACATTTTTTAAATGATTTTTGATGTCTTCTACATTAATTCTTTTAAAATCATAGATTTGACATCGAGATAAAATAGTAGGAATAATTTTATGTTTCTCTGTTGTTGCTAGTATAAATATAGCATGAGCTGGTGGTTCTTCTAATGTTTTTAAAAAAGCATTAAAAGCAGCAGTTGAAAGCATATGTACCTCGTCAATAATATATACACGATATTTACCGATTTGAGGAACTATTCTAACTTGATCGATTAAATTTCTTATATCATCAACAGAATTATTTGATGCAGCATCAAGTTCAAAAATATTAAAAGCAAAATCCTGATCACTTTCAATTCCATTTTCTTCATTGATTTTTCTTGCCAAAATTCTAGCACAAGTTGTTTTACCAACACCTCTAGGACCACAAAAAAGTAATGCTTGAGGTAATTGATTATTTTTAATAGCTTGCTCTAAAGTGTTTGTAATAGACGATTGTCCTACAACATCTTCGAAGTTATGAGGTCTATATTTTCTGGCTGAAACAACAAAATTTTCCATACTAATGCAAATATAATAGTTTTAAATTTCTAATAAAAATTCTTTCATTTCCGAATTAATGATTCTATTTTTTTTTTATAAATTTCACAAGTAATAAAAATCAATTAATCGTTTAAGTTATATTTCTTTTTAAATAAATTTTATAAATGAATAATTCTAATCAACAAGATTCAGTTCCCATTATAAGTATACAAAGTTTTAGAGATAAGAAGCTTGCTGGGCGAGAAGAATTATTATTTAATGAATTGTATGGAGAAAGACATATAGAAAAACCTCATAAGCATGATTTTTTTGTGATTATACTTTTTAATCAAGCTTCTGGAGTACATAATATCGATTCTAAAGATTATTTAATTGGGAATAAAGAAATTCATGTTTTATTTCCTGGACAAATGCATAAATGGAATATTAATAGTGACACCATTGCTTATCAATTAATGGCAGAACGTTCTTTTTTCGAACAATTTGCTCCTTTTTTTCGATTTTCTTTTACTAACTATCAAAACAATCCTGTGATAAAACTTTCTGATAAAGCATTTAATCAATTAATGTATGAATTTGAAGCAATAAAACAGGAATTAGAGTCAAATAATTCTTTAGTTCATTTAATAAATGCACGTGCTGCTGTTATTGCTGCAATTGTTAGTAAAGAAGCAGAAAATATTTTTACAGAATTTAAAGTTTATCAATCTAATCCTAGGTTAGCAAAGTTTAATATGTTGATAGATGAATTTTATAAGAGAGAAAAATCAGTAGTTTTTTATGCAAATCAACTTCATATTTCAGCTAATTATTTGAATATTCTATGTAAAAAACATTTAAAAGTTTCAGCAACTCAACTTATTCAACAAAGAATATCGATTGAAGCAAAAAGACTTTTGAAATTAGGTGATTTATCAATTAAAGAAATTGCCTTTGAACTAGGTTTTGCTGATCATGCATATTTTTCTAATTTTTTTAAAGCTCAAATAGGTATAAGCCCAACTCAATTTAGAGAGCGAAATTAAATAAGAATTATTTATAAATTTTACAAGTATATGCATATTTTATACTAGTTCGATGTTCATTCTATTAAGTACTTTGTACTTTAAAAATTGAACTATGAGTACTTCTAATATATCTCGAAAAGATTTTATTAAAAATTCAGCATTAGGTCTGGTAGGCTTTTCTTTATTACCAGATATTTTAAATGCTGCACCAAATTTTCTGTTTGAAGGAATAGATATAAAAAACACAAAAAACTTTATTTTAAAGAATGTTCGTTTAGAAACAGGATTTAAATATCAAGATGATGAAATTATAGGGACAGAGACAGAGCTTTTTACGATAGAAATTAATCATGGTAGAATAAAAAAAATTACTAAAAATCAGCCCAATTCAAATGCTATAGATGCTAAGGGAATGCTTATGTTACCTTCATTTAAAGATATGCATATTCATTTAGATAAAACTTTGTATGCTGATAAATGGCGCGCAGTTCGTAGAGCTGGAGGAATAAAAGGTATGATAGAATTAGAACAAAAAGTTTTACCTGATATGTTAAAAAATTCGACATATAAAGCAGAAAAATTAATAGAATTATTACAATCACATGGTACTGGTTTTGCACGAAGTCATGTAAATATTGAGCCAACATCTAAATTAGATTCTTTAAAAAATTTAGAAAAAGCTTTAGAGAATAAAAAAGCTTCTTTTGAGGCAGAGTTAGTAGCTTTTCCTCAACATGGATTGTATTATACAGATTCACTTCCATATATGAAAGAAGCTGCTAAAATGGATATAGATTTTATAGGTGGATTAGATCCTACAAATGTAGACGGTTCTATAGAAAAGACGATAGATACTACAGTTCAATTGGCATTAGATAATAATAAAGGGATTGATATTCATTTGCATGAATCAGGAAAATCTGGTCATGATACTATTGATTATTTAATTAAAAAAGTGAATGAAAATCCAGTATTAAAAGGAAAAACTTTTATAAGTCATTCATTTGCTTTAGCAACTTTAGATAAAAACAATCTAGAAGCTACAGCAGAGGAATTAAGTAATGCACAAATTGGTATCATTTCTACTATTCCTTTTGGTAAATTAATTATGCCAATTCCAACATTGTTAAAATATAATGTAAATGTAATGACTGGTAATGATAGTATTGTGGATTACTGGAATACAATGGGAACAGGAAGTGTTTTACAAAAGGTAAATTTAGCTGCACAATTATATGGTCAGACTTCTGAATTTGGTTTGTCAAGAATGTTAAGATTAGCCACAGCGGGACCAATTCCTTTAGCTGATAATGGAGTACAACAATGGCCTAATATTGGAGATGATGCAGATTTTATTTTAATTGATGCAAGTTGCTCAGCAGAGGCTGTTTCTAGAATATCTCATGTTAGTTCATTAGTTGTAAAAGGAAATATTATTTATTAACAGAAATATTTACTTAAAAAATCATCATGAAATAATGATGGAACATAATACAAATTTTATAAAAGAAAATTACATATTAAAAAATGTACGATTAGAAACTGGTTTTATTAAAGATGAAACAGGAATTATTGGAACAAAGACTGAATTGTTTTCTATCGAAATAAAGGAAGAGAAAATAGAAAATATTAATAAAAATGATGTTCAACTGACAGATGCTATAGATGCTAAAGGTTTACTTATGTTACCAACTTTTAAGGATATGCATATTCATTTAGATAAAACATTATATGGTTTACCTTGGTAAGCGTTTTCTCCAAAACGAAAATCTGTAGCAGATATTGTTTTAATAGATGCTAGTTGTTCAGCAGAAGCAGTAGCAAGAAAATCTATTGTTAAAGCCTTTGCATATAAAGGAAAACTTGTTTGGAAAGAAAATTAACAAAATTTCTACATATAGTTATTTAATTAAAGGTTGACTATGATTTTAGTAAAAATTAAATAGTTTTCGTTAGATTCGTGAACTAAAGATTTATTATTTTTGTCTTAATTATACTCGACCTTTAAAATGGCTATAAAAAACACAGAAGAAAAACCGAAAACACCAAGGAAATTAATTGCAAAAACAACTATAGGAATAGTGTTTCTTGTTATAGGATTAATATTATCATTATCCTTTGTTTCTTATTTTTTTAATGGAATAATGGATCAGAGTCAAATCTCAGATTTATTAGATAAAAATGTTAATGCCGAAAATATTTTTGGGAAATTTGGAGCTTTGCTTGCTGAGTTTTTTATTTTACAAGGAATAGGTATTGTAGCTTTTTTTGTACCAATATTTTTTATACTGTTAGGTTTGAAAGTTGCAACAAACTGGAAAAAAATAAAACCATTTACAACTTTATACCAAAGTATATTTTTTCTTATCTGGTTACCAGTTTTTTTTGGTAGTTTCTTCCCTAATCAACACTTACTTTGTGGTGTTATGGGGTTTGAAATCAATGATTTTTTAAATAGTTTTATAGGTAAATGGGGAGTGATACTTTTACTTTTAGTTAGTTTATTGATCTACTGTGTTATTCATTTTAAGATGACTTATGAATCTATCCAAGAGAAATTAGAGGAAAGAGCTCGATTAAATGAAGAGAAAAAAATACAAAAAGAAGAACAAAGAATTCGTAAAGAAGAAATTGAATTAAGAAAGCGTAAAGAAAAAGAAGAACAAGAAAAGATTAATAAATTCAATAAAGAGCAGGAACAAAACGAAAAAGATTTATTAGAAGATTTAGTTTTAGTAAATGAAGAAAATCCTGAATTGATTGATGAGCCAATTGGTATAACTCCAAATGAAGCTTTTCAACAAGAATTTACAATCAACCAACCTCAAGAAGAAGAAAGCATAGAGGAAACACCATTAAATATAACTCCTTTAGTAATTGATGATTTAGAAGAAGAAATAGTAGAAGAAGAATTATTATTATCTAAAAATTCTAATTCTGATAATTCAAATAATTTAGAATTAAAAGTTCAACATATAGATGAGGAGGAAGAATTTGAAGCTACTTCAAATAGATTAGTACAAGAACAAGGAGAGTATGATCAACGTTTAGATTTGCCTAATTATCAATTTCCTCCAATTTCATTATTAAAAAAATATGATAATGGAAATACGTTAATTGATCAAAAAGAATTAGAAACAAATAAAAATAGAATTATTGATACTTTAGGTAACTATGGTATTGGTATATCTCAAATTACTGCGACTATTGGTCCAACAGTAACTTTATATGAAATTGTTCCACAAGCAGGAGTAAGGATTTCTAAGATTAAAAATTTAGAAGATGACATAGCTCTTAGTTTATCTGCACTTGGTATTCGTATTATAGCTCCAATTCCTGGTAAAGGGACAATAGGTATAGAGGTTCCTAATAGTAATCCTTCTATGGTTTCTATGCATTCTGTTATTGCTTCTCAAAAATTTCAGAATTGTGATATGGAATTACCAATTGCATTTGGTAAAACAATTACAAATGAAACATTTGTTGCAGATTTAGCAAAAATGCCGCATTTATTGATGGCTGGAGCTACAGGACAGGGAAAATCTGTAGGTTTAAATGCTATAATTGCTTCATTGATTTATAAAAAACATCCATCAGAATTAAAATTTGTAATGGTGGATCCTAAAAAAGTTGAGTTAACATTATATTCTAAAATAGAACGTCATTATTTAGCAAAATTACCAGATGCTGAAGAAGCTATTATTACAGATAATGCTAAGGTTATTAATACATTGAATTCTCTTTGTATTGAAATGGATGATCGTTACGAATTACTTAAAAATGCTTTTGTTCGTAATATAAAGGAATATAATGCTAAATTTAAAGCTAGAAAATTAAACCCTGAACATGGTCATCGTTTTTTACCTTATATTGTTTTAATCGTTGATGAGTTTGCAGATTTAATAATGACAGCTGGAAAAGAAGTTGAATTACCAATTGCTCGTTTAGCTCAATTAGCTCGTGCTGTAGGTATTCATTTAATCGTTGCAACTCAGCGTCCATCAGTTAATGTAATTACAGGAACTATTAAAGCTAACTTCCCAGGACGTGTTGCATTTCGTGTTACATCAAAAATTGATTCTAGAACTATATTAGATTCTCAAGGAGCAGATCAATTGATAGGGAAGGGAGATATGTTGTATACAACAGGTAATGAATTGGTTCGTTTACAATGTGCTTTTGTTGATACACCTGAAGTTGATAAAATTACTGAATTTATTGGAGAACAAAGAGGATATCCAGATGCTTTACATTTACCTGAATATGTAGGAGAAGAAGGAAATTCTGCTCTTGATATTGATTTATCTGATCGAGATGTTCTTTTTGAAGATGCGGCTCGTTTAATAGTTATGAATCAACAAGGTTCAGCTTCTTTATTACAACGTAAATTAAAATTAGGTTATAACAGAGCTGGTAGATTGATTGATCAGTTAGAAGCTGCTGGCATTGTCGGTCCATTTGAAGGTAGTAAGGCGCGTCAAGTATTAGTACAAGATGACGTAAGTTTGGAACAGTTGTTGAGTAATTTGAATTAAATAATAAACCTCTCTAAAAAGTTAGTTGTATGAAAAAAATAGCTATCACATTTGTTATATTAATGTTTGGAGCAATTTCAATAAATGCTCAAACTGCAAAACAAATTTTGGATAATGTATATGCAAAATATACTAATGCGAATTCTTATTATATTAAGTTTGATTTAAAACATAGCTTAAATAATAAAACCAATACGAATATAGGAGAGGTATTTTCTATGAAGCAAAAATTTAATTTGAATGTTGGAGATATAAATCAAATTTATACAGGAACTAAATTGTATACAATTTCTAAAGATGATAAAGAAATTACTATTTCTGATACTTCTAATTCAGATGATTTTTTAACACCAACAAAAATTTTAAATAATTATAAAACTGGTTATACTTATACATTGTCTAATAAAAAGACTGTAGGTGGAAATACAATACAGTTTATAAAGTTGACGCCAATAAAATCTTCTACAGTAAAATACTCTGTTTTAGGAGTTAACGTGTCTAATAATCAAATTTATGACTATAATGAATATGGTAAAAATGGAGAAACTACTTCTGTTACTGTAAAAGATTATGTAGAAAATTTACTTATTCACAAAAGTTACTTTAACTTTGACCAAAAGAAATATAAGTCGCAAGGCTATGTTATCACTCAATTATAATCAATGTTAAAAAAGCTTGACTGGTATATTATAAAGACCTTTTTGGGTCCATTTTTTTTTATCTTTAGTGTATTATTTTTCATCTTTATTGTACAATTTGCTTGGCAACAGATGCAAAATTTAATTGGTAAAGGATTAGATTCCATAACTATAGCGGAGCTATTATTTTGGTTAGGTATAAATGTAGTTCAACTTGTTTTACCTTTAACTATTTTATTAGGTTCTATCATGACAATGGGAGGTTTTGGTGAACGTTATGAATTAGCTGCTATGAAAGCTTCTGGAATATCTTTAACAAGAATTCTTGCACCTTTGTTTGTGTTAATTATGCTTCTTTCTATTGGTCTTTATTTCTTTGGAGATAAAGTCATGCCTTTTTCTGCAAGAAAAGCTAGGTCTATTTACTTAAATATTATTCAGACAAAGCCTACAGCAAATATGAAGGAAGGAGTTTTTATTGAAACAGTACCTGGCTTCCAAATGAAAATTAATAAGGTGTCAGGTGAAAACTCTGAAAAATTAGAAGATGTATTTGTTCATCAAAATTCATCATCTTCTGATAATACAATGACTATCATTGCTAAAAAAGGTAATCTTGCTCCTGATAAAAATGATAATAACTATCTTAAAATGGAACTGTATGACGGAGTAGCATATACAGATAATATAAAGGATAAAAATATTAATCAGAGAAAAAATCAAGAAAATCAATATACTAAGTTTGATACGTTGAATTATTATATTGATATTTCTGAGATAATTAATAGTGGAAAAGAGGAAGATCCAGGAAATTCATATAAATTCTTAGATGGTGCTGGTTTAAGAAAACTAATCGACTCTTTAAATATTGATTATAAAAAGTATTATAAAACATATCAAACAAATGTTTTTAATCAAAATTATTTTTATACCAATAAAATAAAAACAATTGATTCCTTAAAGACTAAAACAGTTTTTGCTCTTAATAAAAAGAATAAAGATGATCAGGATAGAGTTTTAAATCAAGCTATACAAATGGTAAATCGTGATCAAGAAAATTTAGATTTTTCAAAGAACGAAATAATAAATCGTGAAAAATTATACTCTAAAATAGATATTCAGTACCAAAGAAATTTCTCATATGCAGTAACTTGTATTATATTCTTTTTAATTGGTTCATCTTTAGGAGCTATAGTAAAAAAAGGAGGTATTGGAATGCCAGTAATTATATCTATTATAATATTTGTTATCTATTTTATTATTAATTTTTCTGCAGAAAATATGGCAAAAAATGGAACATTAAATTCTGGTATTGCTGCATGGTTAGCTAATATAATATCTTTACCATTTTCTATTTTATTTTGTTTTAAAGCAAATCAAGATTCAGAACTGTTTAATATTAGTCTTTATTTAGATCCAATTATAAAATATTTTAATAAATTTAAGAAAACAAACAAAAACGAAGAGCATTCTCGTTATCAATAATATTATAACTAATGGAAAATAGATCATCTCAATTGAATTCAATTGAGGAAGCTTTAGAAGATTTAAAACAAGGAAAAGTAGTCATTGTGGTTGATGATGAAGATCGTGAAAACGAAGGAGATTTTCTTTGTTTAGCAGAATTTGCTACGCCAGAAATTATTAATTTTATGGTTACTCATGGTAGAGGACTTGTATGTACGCCACTAACTCAGCAAAGGTGTAAAGCTTTAGGTTTGGATCTTATGGTTGGTCATAATACTGCGATTTACGAAACTAATTTCACTGTTTCAGTTGATTTACAAGGACATGGGTGTACAACAGGAATTTCTGCATCAGATCGTTCAAAAACAATTCAAGCTTTAATTAATGATGATACGAATCCAGATGACTTAGGTAAACCTGGGCATATTTTTCCATTAATAGCAAAAGATGGAGGTGTTTTAGTAAGAACAGGACATACAGAAGCAGCTGTTGATTTGGCTCGTTTAGCAGGAAGTTACCCAGCAGGTTGTATTGTGGAAATATTGAAGGAAGATGGTGAAATGGCTCGCTTACCAGAACTTCTAGAAATAGCTAAAAAATTTGATTTAAAAATTATTTCTATAGAGGATTTAATTGCTTACAGATTAGAAAATGAATTTTTAGTTAAAAGAATTGAAGAGTTTACGGCCAAAACAAAATATGGTGAATATGATTTAATTGCTTATCAACAAACAACAAATAATCAAATACATTTTGCTTTAAAGAAAGGATCGTGGACTAAAGATGATGTTGTTCCTGTAAGAGTTAAATCTACTAATAGCTATTATGATTTATTTAGTGCGTTACAGGTCGGTGAAACTCCATTGTTAGAAAAAACAATGAATATTATTAATGAAGAAGAAAAAGGTGTTGTTATTTTTATTAATAATATTCAGAATTCTGAATTTGTAGAGCAGAAAATCGAAGTTTTTAAAAGTTATTCTGAAGGAAAATCAAAATCAGGTATTCTACCTCCAGACGATAAAGATCATGGAATAGGATCTCAAATTATTAAAGATTTGGGAATCGTTAAAATGAATCTTATCACAAGAACAGAGGAAGAACCGCATACAACACAATATGGTTTAGAAATTGTAAAGTGTACAATTTTATAGAAATTTAATTCAATATTATAAAAAAAGCAGTACAAATAATTGTACTGCTTTTTTAATTCAAATCAATCATAATATTTAATGAGCGCTAGTAATACGCTTATTATTTACATAGTTTAAAAGTTTCTGAATGACTTTTGTATTCTTATACAAGTTCCAATTCATTAGTAAAAGACTAAAGAGTATAACTATTAGTCCGTAAATTTGTAAACTTGTTACAATATCATCAGAAAAAAAGTAACTTAAAGCAACGGCTATTATAGGGTTTACATAGGCATAAGTAGAAACTTCTATAGAAGGACGTACTTGTAAAAGCCAAACATAAGAACCAAAAGCAAGTATAGAGCCAAATGTAGTTAAATATGCCATATAAAACCAGTCTTCAGTTTTTATATTAGCAAAACTAAATTGAGAATATTCTCCATTAAAAATAGCGACAGTGTTAAATAATACTCCAGCTGTAATCATTTGCCAAGCTGTTTTGACCATAATATTTAAATCTTCTTTTGGCTTCTCTATATCCTTTTTTCTTTGTGCTTCTACAATATATTTAGAATAAAGAGACCCAAATGTCCATGCTATAGAGCAAAAAATTAAAATAATAAGACCAATAATATTTAATGTTTGCTGTTCTGAACTAATATCAACTACAATTACTTGTTCGTAAAATAGCATTAAGACACCAATAAATCCTAACAGAACTCCTAGGATAGTAGATAAACTAGAAAAATTTTGTTTCCATTTAGGTTTATCTAAAATAATAAACCAGATAGCTGCAGAAGCTGCCATTATGGCTACAAGCCCACTAGGTAGAAATTGTTCTGTCCAGATAATTCCTGCCATATCAATAAATAATAGCATTATACCAATAAAAACAGATTGTTTTACAATTTGTTTATCCCACAACTTATACCCTTTTAATTTACAATAAGTCATCAAAATTAAACTTGCGCCTATAAAACGAAACGAGCCTAAAATAAATGGGCTAAAGCTATTTAAAGCTTTACCTATAAAGAAATAGGTAGAACCCCAAACTACGTAAACTACAAAATACGCAAAAATAATTAACCATTTACTTGGTTTGTTTCCTTCCATTCTATTTTTTAATTTTCTGGTATTACAATATTTTGTTCTTCTTTAATTGTTTGTAAAACAATTGTTGTTCTTGTAGAGGTTATTCCTCCAATTTTACTAAGAGATTTTCGCATTAATTCGACTAAGCCTTCGTTGTCACTGGTTCTTACTTTTATCAAGTATCCATCTTCTCCTGCAATATCATGAACTTCTAAGACTTCAGGAATTTCGGCAAGTTGCAAACCAACAGTTTCATCACCTATTATGTCAGTTGTTTTTATAAACATATAGGAAAGTAATTTTTGACCAACAGCATTAGGATTTATTTTAGCATGATATGCTAAAATTACTTGCTTGTTTTCAAGTTTTTTAACTCTCTCTAATATTCCAGATGGTGCCATTCCTAATTCTCTTGCGATGTCAGCATTGTTAATGCGTGCATTTTCTTGCATTAAGCGCATGATTTTAAGGTCTATAGCGTCTAAATTAAATTCTATTTTTTCCATTTGGAGGCAAAAGTACAAATAAATCGAATAATATTCAAAAATAAATAAAAAACAATGTATTTAATTCGTGAAGTGTGCGGATATTTTAATTATTATTCATAATTAAAAGCTATGTTTTCATATGTACTTTCATAAGTAATTAAATTTAGTACAAGCTTACTAATTTACGCATTATTAAAAGGTTTTTGCCTGTTTTTAATGAGAAATTTCGAGTTTAAAAACAAGATTTATATTATGTTTTTTTTAACTGTTTTGGTCTATAATTTGACCACATTAAATAGATATTAGATTATTTATTTTATGGTAAATCAATTAACACCAATAAAACCAATACCAGCAGTTATAGCGATAGCTTTAACTTTAATTATCTGGTTTGTAGTCCCTGTTCCAAAGGGAGTAGATCCAAACGCATGGCATTTATTAGCTTTGTTTGTAGGTACAATAGCATCAATTATAGGTAAAGCTTTACCTATTGGTGCAATTTCTATAGTTGCGATTGCTCTTGTAGCATTAACTGGAGTTACAAATCCAGAAAGTGCAAAAGATGCATTACAAGATTCTTTAAGCGGTTTCTCTAATGATTTAATTTGGTTGATAGGAGTTTCTGTAATGATTTCTATTAGTTTAATAAAAACAGGATTGGGATTAAGAATAGGATATTTTTTAGTTTCAATTTTTGGAAAAAGAACATTAGGTATAGCTTATGCTTTAGGTTTTTCAGAAACAATTCTAGCACCTGTAACTCCTAGTAATACAGCAAGAGGTGGAGGAATCATACATCCAATTATGCGTTCTATAGCAACTAGTTTTAATTCTAATCCAGAAGATGATTCTAGAAATAAAATTGGGAAATATTTATCGTTAGTTACTTACAATATAAATCCTGTAACATCAGCAATGTTTATTACAGCAACAGCTCCTAATCCTTTAATTGTTAATTTAATATTTGAGGACTCAGGATTTAAATTGACTTGGGGTATGTGGGCTATAGCAGCTTTAGTTCCTGCATTATTTTCTTTAATAATTGTTCCCTTGGTAGTATATTACTTATATCCACCAGAAATTAAAAAGACACCAGATGCTCCTAAATTTGCAAAAGAAAAATTGAAAGAATTGGGTAAAATTTCTTTGCCTGAATTAATTACAATGGCAACATTCGTTATATTACTATTTCTTTGGGCAGGTGTTCCTGCAATGATATTTGGAGAGCAATTTGCGGTACTTCCAACAACAGCTGCTTTTATAGGTCTTGCAATATTATTATTGACAGGTGTACTGTCTTGGGATGATATTTTGAAAAATAAAGGAGCTTGGGATACAATAGTATGGTTTGCAGCTTTAGTAATGATGGCTAGTTTTTTAGGAAAATTAGGTTTAGTGAAATGGTTGTCAGTTACAGTTGGAACAGGTATATCTAATTTAGGATTAAATTGGATTGTGTCTATAATAATATTATTATTAATATATGTTTATTCTCATTACTTTTTCGCAAGTACAACGGCGCATATTACAGCCATGTATGGAGCGTTTTTCTTAGCAGGAATAAGTCTTAACGCTCCACCTATGTTATGGGCTCTTATTTTAGGATTTTCATCATCATTAATGATGTCTATTACTCACTATGGAACAGGTACTGCCCCAATTATATTTGGTTCTGGATATACAACACTCGGAGAATGGTGGAAAACAGGATTTATAATAAGTATAATTAATTTAATAATTTGGATAGTTATTGGTGGTCTTTGGTGGAAGGTTCTAGGATACTGGTAATTATTGTGTAATAAAAGAAGATATATGAAAATTTCATATATCTTCTTTTATTTCTTTCTAAATATTAAAACAACAATACAAATAGCAGTAAATACAGACATTAAATAACCTATCCATGAAAGTAGAGGCATATCAAGAAAAATTGGTCTTACTTTTGTATTCGCTAGCATACTGGCTCCAAGTCCAAAAGTTAAAGTTAAAATAGCTAAAACAAGCTTATTAACACTATCTTTAGTTACTCTTTTTATATTTTCAATTTCATCAACTTTAAAATTAAGAGTCAATTTATCATTATTTATTTTTTCTAATAATTTTAAACCATCTTCTGGTAAATCATTCATTAAATCCTGAATATCTTTCATATTATTCAGCATTTTTTTTCTGATATTTTTTGGATAAAATTTTTCTTTAGATAGTTTTATTGCATATGGTCTTATCGATTGTTGAATATTTAAATCTGCATGTAATTCTTTTCCTATTCCTTCAATTAAAGCAATGCCTCTAAGTAGTAAATAAACATATTCAGGTAATAAAACATGATTACGTTGTAGTATGTCGTTAAATTTTTTAATAAGAATTTGTACTTCTATTGTATCAACAGTATTATATTCTAAGTAATCCAAAACATCCGCTATATCACGTTCCAATTGTTTTTCGTTCTCTATATATTGTTTTATAGCCATTCTTTTTAGGGAACGAACAATTCTTTTAGGGTTCTTTAGGCCAAAATCAATTACAACATTTTCTAAATCTTCTTTTTCATTTAATGTTATAATTCCCATAGAACCAAAATCGATAAAAACAATTTGACCATTTCTTAGAATAAAAATATTTCCAGGATGAGGATCTGCATGAAAAAAACCATCAGTTAAAATTTGTTTTAAATAAATTTCAAATCCTTTTTGCACTACATTTTTAGGATCAAGGTTTAAAATTTTCAAACTTTCTACATCATTTACCTTATATCCATTAATAAATTCCATACACAAAATATTGTTATTACAATAGTCAGAGTAGGTTTTAGGGACATAAACATCTTTACTTTTTTCAAAATTTTTTCTAAAACGTTCAATATTCAATAATTCATTTGTTAATGATAATTCTTTAATTATAGAGTTCTCGAATGATTTTTCAATTTCAGATATAAAAAGCTTTTGTAATTTAGTATATTTTTTTTCAAGAAAGTAAACGATATCACGAATTAAAGCTAAATCAGATTCTACAATATTCTGAATATTAGATCGTTTAATTTTTAGAATAACTTCTTCACCAGACAATAATTTAGCTTTATAAACTTGAGATATACTTGCAGAAGCAAAAGGTTTTTCATCTATATATATAAAGTGTTCAGTAGGATCTATTCCAAATTCGTCAACTAATTTTTGTTTAATATCAATATCTTCTACAAGAACGTCATCTTGTAATTTTTTTAGCTCATCTGCTAAATCTTCAGGAATTAAATCTTTTCGATTACTTAATAGTTGACCGAATTTTATATAAGTAGGACCTAATTCTTCTAACGCTAAACGTAAACGTTCATTAAAGCTAGAATTATAAAAATCAGAATCATCATCAGAACTAATTAAATTATTTCCTCGAGAAATTATTTCTTCAAATCCGTATTTTGTTAGAACACTTACAATTTTCGAAAAACGTTTTATCTTTTTTATATTATCCATAGTAACTCCAGCTTTTAAACAAGTTATCAATAAGTTTTATAACTAACTCAAACTTTAACTAATTTAATATTTTTTTAGAGCAATCCTTTCAGGTCGCGCTTTTGTTTCAATCTTTTTTTGAAGAAAAAAGGATTTCCACGACAATCGCTATTGCAAAGAAAATTCGTTACCATTTTTTAATTTATTTTTTTCAATTTATAAAAATCTAATAATTAAACAAGAATAAATTTTAACCTATATTATTAAAAGCTAAAAAGATGCCATATAATCAAAAAAATAATTATATATTTGCACTCGCTAAAATGAGCAAGGAATCTGGCAATTAACGAACAAGTTAAACATCTCTCTTTCATTTATTTCCATTTTTTTAAAAGATTCCAAAATAAAGTTGATTGAGATACAAATTTTTAGAATTATGTCTAAAGAAACACAAAACGAGGAGGTACAAGAAGTTGTAGTTAACACTCCTGCAATTGATACGACTGCAAATGCAAACGTAGCTCCAGAATCATTCGATTGGGAATCTTTCGAATCAGGATTAAACGAAGAAGATCGTAAAGAAAAAGCTGAATTAGAGCAAATGTACGATACAACTTTAGAAGACTTACATGAGAATGAAGTATTCAAAGGACAAGTTGTACGTATTACAGATAAAGAAGCTATCGTAGATATCAACTTCAAATCAGAAGGTGTTATTTCATTAAACGAATTCCGTTACAACTCAGACTTGAAAGTTGGGGATATTGTTGAAGTAATGGTTGATCAACGTGAAGATAAAAATGGTCAATTAATTTTATCTCACAAAAAAGCTCGTACATTAAATGCATGGGATGCTGTTAATAAAGCACACGATTCTCAAGAAATCGTTAACGGTTACATCAAAGCTCGTACTAAAGGTGGTATGATCGTTGACGTATTCGGAATTGAAGCTTTCTTACCAGGTTCTCAAATCGATGTTAAACCAATCCGTGATTACGAACAATTCGTAGGAAAAACTATGGAGTTCAAAGTTGTTAAAATCAACCCAGAATTCAAAAACGTAGTAGTTTCTCACAAAGCGTTAATCGAGGCTGATATCGAAGTTCAGAAAAAAGAAATCGTTGCTCAATTAGAGAAAGGACAAGTATTAGAAGGTGAAGTTAAAAACATCACATCTTACGGTGTATTCGTAGACTTAGGAGGTGTTGACGGTTTAATCCACATTACTGACTTATCTTGGTCTCGTATCAACCACCCATCTGAAATCTTAGAAGATGGACAAAAAATCAACGTTGTAATCTTAGATTTCGACGAAGATAAATCTCGTATCCAATTAGGTATTAAACAATTAGAAGCTCATCCATGGGATGCTTTAGATGCTGATATCAAAGTTGGTGATAAAGTTAAAGGAAAAGTAGTTGTTTTAGCTGACTACGGTGCATTCGTTGAGGTTGCTCCAGGTGTAGAAGGTTTAATCCACGTTTCTGAAATGTCATGGTCTACTCACTTACGTTCTGCTCAAGATTTCGTAAAAGTAGGTGATGAGGTTGAAGCAGTAGTTTTAACTTTAGATAGAGAAGAAAGAAAAATGTCTTTAGGTATCAAACAATTAACTCCAGATCCTTGGACAGATATTACAACTAAATACCCTGTAGGTTCTACTCACAAAGGTAAAGTTCGTAACTTCACTAACTTCGGTGTATTCGTAGAATTAGAAGAAGGTGTTGATGGATTAATTTACATCTCTGATTTATCTTGGACTAAGAAAATCAAACACCCATCTGAGTTTACTAACGTAGATGACATATTAGATGTAGTTGTTTTAGAATTAGACGTTGAAGCTCGTCGTTTATCTTTAGGACACAAACAATTAACTGAAAATCCTTGGGATAAATACGAAGCTAAATATGCAGTAGGTACAGTTCACACAGGTAAAGCAGTTGACGTATTTGACAAAGGTGCTACAGTACAATTCGAAGATGCTGACGTTGAAGCTTTCGCTCCAGCTCGTACATTAGAGAAAGAAGATGGTTCTCGTATCAAAAAAGGTGAAGAGACAACTTTCAATGTTATTGAATTCAACAAAGAATTCCGTCGTGTTGTAGTTTCTCATACAGCTACTTTCCGTGAAGAAGAAGTTAAAGCTGAGAAATCATCTAACAATAATAACAATAACAATTCTTCTAACTCTATCGAAACTTCTACTTTAGGAGATATAGATGAATTAGCAGCATTGAAAAAGAAAATGGAAGAAGGAGGTAACTAATCTTTAACTTACATTATAAAAGAAAAAAGCTGTCCTTTTAGGGCAGCTTTTTTCTTTTATAATGAAATTATTATCTTTAAGGCCTAATTTGTTGATAAATGAAGATTATATTAGTTGAAGATCATAAAGAATTAGCGAGTAATATTATTAATTTTCTTCAGCAAGAAAATTATATTTGTGAATGGGCTCCTAATTTATCACAAGCGAGAGATATGCTTTCGATGTTTGAGTATGATTGTGTTTTACTTGATATTACTCTTCCAGATGGTACAGGAATTACATTACTAAATGAAATAAAATCTTTATATACTTCAACAAAAGTGATTATTATTTCAGCTCAAAATTCATTGGATTATAAAATTCTAGGTTTAGATAGTGGTGCAGATGATTATATTACAAAACCTTTTCCTTTACCAGAACTTCATTCTCGTATAAAAGCTGTTATGCGTAGAGGAAATATAGATACAGCAGAAGAATTATTAGTATTTAATGAAATTATGATTAATATGCATTCTATGGAATGTAAAATAGGAGAAACAATAATTAATTTAACAAAAAAAGAAATTAATTTATTAATCTATTTTATTAATAATAAAAATCGAGTTCTTTCTAGACAAGCTATAGCAATACATTTATGGGGAGATTATACATATAATTTGGATAATGTTGATTTTATATATCAACATTTGAAAAATCTTCGAAGAAAAATATCTGAATCTGGAGGTAATGATTATGTGAAAACTATATATGGTTTAGGTTATAAATGGTCTGATAATTAGATGAGGTTAAGTAAAAAAATTACTCAATATTTTACACTTGTCGTTTTTTGTTCAATGGCATTTGGTTTTTTTATATTTTATTTTGCTGTAGAACGAGCTACAACCCAATCAGCAATAGGTAAATTAGAAAAGCTAAGTAATGTTGTTGAAAAAAAAATTGCTGAAGGAGTTCCAATAGAATTAATAGAAGATGAGCATCCAGACATTACAATCAAAATTTTAGGCGATTCTCAAAAAGAATTAACAAAGAAAGTAATAAAAGAAGATGTTTACGAATGGGATGCAAAGTTACAAACAATGGTGAATCACATTACTGTGACTACTTATCCTTATGTAAAAAATTCTCATTATCAAATTCAGGCACAGATAGGATTAATTATTATAGATAATAAATTTTTCATAGGTATTGTAATGGTTATTGCTTGGATATTTATTTTTGTAATTATATCAATTATATTTTTTGGAGAATTGATTGCTCGTAATTTATATACTCCATTTTATCATTTATTAAATGAAATGGAACATTTTGATGTTCGAGAAAATCAAGAATTAAAAACAGCCAAAACAGAAATTAGAGAACTTAATCAATTAAATGAATTTTTTATAAGGACTTCTAAGCAATCAATAGGACATTATAATGCATTAAAAGAATTTTCTCAGAATTTGTCACATGAATTGCAAACTCCAATTGCAAATATAAAAGCTAAAATAGAGTTGATGCTTAATGAAGATATTAGTGAGTTTCAAATGACATCTTTAAGTGAAATGTATGATAGTTTGAATAGAATTTCGGCTATTAATAGATCTCTTATTCTTTTAATGAGCTTGGAAGATCATCAAAATTCAGAAGATCTAATAAATTTTACAGAATTGATAGAAAATGTAATTTCTGAACAAGAAGATTTAATATTAATGAATGATGTAAAGGTTACATTAGATTTATCACAAGATATTTACATTAATATTAATCCTCTTTTAGCTCATATAGTTATATCAAATTTAGTTAGTAATGCGAATAGACATAATTATAAAAATGGAAGTATTTATATTGGTCTTACTTCTTCTAGATTTATTATAAGAAATACGGGGTACGAACAAGAATTTACAAATGATACTATTTTTAAAAGATTTAATAAAGGTAAACATAATACACAATCTATAGGGCTTGGTTTAGCTTTAGTAAAGAAAATATTAAATGTTTATGATCTTGAAATTAAGTATACTTTTTCTTCAAATTTGCATCAATTTACTATTAGAATTTAATCTTTTGAATGCTTAATTAATTTATATACAGATAAATATAAAATTCAGTATTTCTTTAGTAAAACTTCAAAATTACTTCAAAATTGATTTGTTATTTTGTAGTGTATATCATACACATCAAAACAAAACAACAAATGAGAAATTATTTTTTACTAACTACTTTTATTTTATCAGGAGCTCTTTCTGCTCAAGATTCAATAGAAAAAAAAATAAAAGTAGAGGAAAAAACAAACGAAGGTCCAAAATTCAAAAATTCATTAGGTGAAATTAAATTAAATCTAGATGAATCTGGAAGTAAAAATATCAAATTTGGATTATCTAGTCAGGTTTGGTTAAGAAGTATAGAGAATAATCCTGGAACATCAGTTAATGATGTACCTCAAAAAAATACTTATGATGCAGGATTAAGAAGAATGAGATTTTCTGTATCAGCACAATTATCTAATTATTATTCTATTGTTGTACAATTTGGGATCAATAATCAATCATTTATAAGTGGGGGAGGAACAGGAACAGGAGCGAATGGGCAAGGTAAAAAACCTCAGATATTTTTTATGGACGCTTACAATGAACTTGCTATAATTCCTAGAAAAAATGAAATTACTAAAAAAGATAATAAAAACCATTTATATATAGGTGCAGGTTTGCATGGTTGGTCAGGAGTTAGTAGAATGACAAACGCTAGTACAACAAAATTATTAACTGCAGATTTACCAGTATTTAATTTTCCTAATATAGAAGTTTCAGATCAATTTTCTAGACAATTCGGTGTATTTGTGCATGGTGAAGTTAATAAATTTAATTATCGTGTTGCTGTAAATAAACCTTTTGCAACAAATAATAAACCAGATGTAGGAAAAATAGTAGATAACAATAAATCAGGGAAATTATCTTATGCAGCTTATGGAATGTATCAATTTTTTGAAAAAGAAAATACAACAACTTCATTTTTTGCAGGTACTTATTTAGGTTCAAAAAAAGTATTTAATATAGGTGCAGGTTTTTATTCGACTAACGAGGCAACTCTAGCACAACCTGAAAAGGATGTGTATAAGTCTTATAATGAATTTATTTTTGGTGCCGATGCTTTTTTGGATATGCCAATTGGACCTAAAAATAAAGAAATGGCGATAAGTTTTTATTCGGTATTTTATCGATATAATTTTGGACCAAATTACTTAAGAACAACAGGTATAATGAATCCTGGAACAGCTGATGCTAGTTATACAGGGCAAACGGCTTTGGAGGGATTTGGTAATTCAAAATTCTTATTAGGAACTGGTAAAATATGGTATACTCAAGCAGGGTTTGTTTTACCTAAATTTAGTGATAAAATAAAAATTCAACCTTTTGCATCGTATTCATTAAAAGATTTTGAGGCATTAAATCAAGTAGGGAATTATTATGATATAGGAGCAAACTTATTTATTCTATCTCAAAATGCAAAAATAGCTTATCAATATTCATCACGTCCATTATATACGAAAGATACAAAAGAAGTTTTTACGAGAAGAGGAGAACATCTTTTGACTTTACAAATTGCTTTATAAAAATAAAAATAAATAAATATGTCACACAACACTCAGAAGTTAGATAGTGAATTAACTGTAAAAGATAGGGTAAAAGCTATTATTGGAGGATCTATTGGGAATCTTGTAGAATGGTATGATTGGTATGCTTATGCAGCTTTTGCAATTTACTTTTCTTCATCATTTTTCCCAACAGGAGATAGAACTGCGCAGTTGTTAAATACCGCAGGTATTTTTGCTGTAGGTTTCTTAATGCGTCCAATTGGAGGATGGTTATTTGGAACAATAGCAGATAAAATTGGTCGTAAAAGAGCTATGACATTATCTGTCTTATTAATGTCTTTTGGGTCATTACTTATAGCATTGACTCCTACTTACGAAACAATAGGAGTTTTAGCTCCTGCTTTATTATTAATTGCTCGTTTATTACAAGGTCTTAGTGTTGGTGGAGAGTATGGGGTTTCTGCAACTTATTTATCTGAAATGGCTACTGCTGATAGACGAGGTTTTTATTCTTCATTTCAATATGTAACTTTAATTGGAGGACAGTTAATTGCATTAGGAATTTTACTAATATTACAAAAATTACTTTTAACAGAAGAACAACTTTTGTCTTGGGGTTGGAGAATACCTTTTGTTATAGGTGCAATATTATCCATTATAGCATTATATTTAAGAAAGAATTTACATGAAACAGATGCTTTTGAGAAAAATAATGATAGTTCTGATAAAAAAGAAAATAATGGAACAATAAAACAGTTATTAAAATATCCTAAATCTATTTTAACTGTTGTAGGACTTACTATGGGAGGTACTTTAGCATTTAATACGTATACAACATATATGCAAAAATTTTTGGTAAATACAGTTAATCTTACAAAAGAAGAAGCAACTTTTATTTCATTTTTATCATTATTGATTTTTGCATGTTTACAACCTTTATTTGGTTTATTATCAGATAAAATAGGACGTCGTCCATTATTATTAGGATTTGGAATTTTAGGTACTTTATGTACAGTACCTTTATTAACAGGTTTAGCAAATGTAACAACAATGTGGGGGGCTTTTGCTTATTTAATGGTGGCTTTAATTATTGTTTCTGGTTATACATCTATTAATGCTGTAGTTAAGGCAGAATTATTTCCAGCTGAAATTCGTGCTTTAGGAGTTGGTTTACCATATGCTTTAACAGTGTGTATTTTTGGAGGTTCAGCAGAATATTTAGCTTTATTAGCTAAACAACATGATGTAGAATATTATTTTTATTGGTACATCACTGGTTGTATAGCTTTCTCTCTTATTGTATATTTATTTATGAAGGATACGAAAGAACATTCTATGTTGAATAAAGATTAATAAAAAAATAGTTTATAAAAAATAGTGTTAGATATTTCTAACACTATTTTTTTTTATTCAAAAAAATAATTTTTTATAGTCCTTATATTTCCACCAATTTTTTTTCATTGTAGGTCTTTCAACTAAAATAAAAAATATAGAGGAAATTACTAGTACAACAATGGCGGTAATTATAAACTTTATACTAAAATCTAAATAATAATTATTAAAAAATATTTTATTTGGGGGATAAAAAGCATTTAATAAATAAATCAATTTTTGATGAAGCATATATATACTATAACAAAGACCTCCAATAATATATAATAATTTTCTCTCTAATAGTTTTATAAAATATTTAGATTTATTTGAAAGAGTTAATAGAGCTATTATTGTTAAAAAAAAGATATTCTGATTAGGATTAATAAAAATAATAATAATTGCAGCAAAACATATAATATCAAAAATTATATGTTTTTTGATTTCTATTTTATTATCTAAATAAATATCTGCACAAAAGATTCCGAGTAAAAAATAGGGTAGATAATCTAAAAGATTTTTAAATCCTAGATTTGGAATGAAATTAAAGCTACTCCAGCCGAAAATAACTAATAGAAGAATAGTTCTTCTAATCAATTTATTTGTCTTAAAAATAAGTAATATTAAAGGTGCAATAATATAAAATTGTACTTCTATTTCTAATGTCCATAATACTGGATTTATTACTGGCATTTCATGATAAATTAAATTATGGGAATAAAATAATGAAGCTAAAAAATGAGGAAATAATTCACTAAAACTTTTAGAATGAAATACAAAAACTTGTAGTAAAAAAAATAAAATTAATAATAATATATAAGGGGGTTCTAAACGGGTTAATCTTCGTATAAAATAATTTTTTATACTAACTTTTTTCTCATTATAAACATATTGTTTTATAAATGGTAAGGATATAATGAATCCACTTATTGCAAAAAATAATAAAACACCAACTCCACTTGTGTATTTATATTTAGAAATATTAAATTTTTCGTCAAAAGCAGGATAATTATCACTGTAATAATCGAAGAAATGAGCAATGAATACACTTACAACAGCAAAAAATCTTAATCCATCAATATATAATATTTTATTTCCTGTGTAAGTAACTCTTTGAAGAAGTTTTAATAAATTCATTTTTAGTTAGATTGATATATAGTTATTATATCAACAAATATAATCTTTTAAGAAGTTTTTTAGAAAAAAATAAAAGCTCCTATATAGGAGCTTTTATTATATCTTTTTTAAATCAACTTCAAATTCGTCATCATTAAATTCAAAATCTTCAAAAGTACATTCAACTTCAAAAGGAATATCTTGATCAGAATCTTCTGTGAAATTTTGTACTTCACCTTTCCAATTTAAAGTTAAAACTCCTTTATCATTTACATCAAATGAAAGTTTATTATTTACAGTTTCATAATCTTCTTCAGAAATATTCAATGTAGTGTAATAAACTTCTACTAGTTCACCATCTTCATCTTCTTCCTCAGCAAATCCGTAAGGAATAGAAATGGTTTTACCATTTAAATCTTCAATAGATTCAGCATCTAAAGGAAAATCGTCTATAAACAGAGAAAGTTGAGGGAAATCATTTTGTAAAGAATCTCCTTCTACATGTTCTAGGTCATCATTGGAATGTATTTCTACCAACAAACATCTTTTATTTCCTTGAAAAACGACTTTGCATAAAGATTTTTCAATCTGATAATTAAATGTTTCATCCGGATGGAAGAACTTAATTGTTTTCATTTTGTTTTTAATGTATATAATTAATTATGAATACGAATATAATTAAGTTCAATTAATTATCATAAAAAAATAAATAAGATTTTATAAAAAAAAACCTCACATTCAAAAATGTGAGGTTTTAAAATATTAATTTATTTTGATTATTTAGCTGCTTCTGTAGTAGAAGGTTTAGCTGTAAGATCAACTTGTAATAAAACTTCGTCTTTTATTATAGATCCTCCTGCACCTGGGAAAGTAATTCCAAAATCTTTACGATTAATTCCAAATTCTTCAGATTTAATAGTCACATTATCAGCACCAACTGTTACGTTAGCTTTAAATGTTATATTCTTAGGAGTTCCACGGAAATCTAAATTACCTGAAATTTCAGTGTTGTAATCACCACCTTCTAAAGCTTTAACTCCTGTAATTTCAAATGTAGCTGTTGGATATTTTTCAACGTCTAAGAAATCAGCAGATTTTAAATGTCCTTCTAATTTACCTTTGCTGTCTTTATCACCATCTAAATCTTTAGACTCAAAAGAAGCGAAATCAGCAACAAATTTACCTGATTCTAAAACTCCATTATTAACTTTTACAGATCCTTCTTTTAATTTAACATCTCCGTAGTGACCTTCTTCTGGTTTTTTGATATCGTCAAAAGTTTTACCACCTTTCCAATTAACAACAGAAGTTGTAGTATCTACTGAATAATCTACTGCTCCTTCAGTTGCTGTAGCACCTTCTTTAGCTTCTGTAGTTTCTTTAGTTTCAGTTTTTCCTCCACAAGACGTTAATGTGATAGCAGAAACTACTGCTAATCCTAAAAATAATTTTTTCATATCGTTTTTTTAATTTTCAACAAAAATAGTTTATATATTGATTGTGGGTATTGACATAAATCAATTAATTAAATTGATTTTAAATTATTCTAAATACCTTTATCCAAAATTAAACAAAAATTTTTAAAAGTGCTAAGTATTCAAAATCTTGAGTATAATTATCCAGAGTTTAAAGAAAAAGTAGTAGAGTCTATTAATTTTTCGGTGCAAGAAGGAGAAGTTATAAGTATTATAGGAGAAAGTGGAAGTGGAAAATCAACTTTATTAAAGTTAATTTATGGATTATTAGATTTTAATCAAGGGGAAATTTTATACTATGATAAAAAATTGAGAGGTCCAGCTTATAATTTAATTCCTGGTCATGAAATGATGAAATATGTTGCTCAGGACTATGACTTATTGGATTTTGTTACTGTAGGGGAAAATGTTGGAAAATTTCTAAGTAATTTTGATTTAGATTTTAAACAAAAACAAATTGATGAAGCTTTAGATGTTGTTGAATTGTTGGATTTTAAACATATTTTTCCGAATAAATTAAGCGGTGGGCAAAGACAACGTGTTTCTATTGCAAGAGCCTTGGCACAACAACCTAAGATATTATTATTAGATGAACCTTTTTCAAATCTCGATCAAACACTTAAATTAACAATTCGAGAAAAAATAATGAAATGGTGTAAAAAGCATAATATAACAGTTATTTTTACTACTCACGATTTAAATGATGCTTTTTATACTTCAGATAAAATATTAGTTTTAGAAAAAGGAAAAATGATACAGTTTGATCATGTAGAAAAAGTTAGGAATTTTCCTAATTCGGAATATGTTTCTAAACTTTTTGGATATGTAAATGTTATATCAAAAGATACTTCTAAAGAATTAAATATTCAATCTCAAAATAAAATAATTATTTATCCTGAAGAAATTGTAATTTGTATAGAAGGTATTTTTGATGGTAAAGTGATAGAATCAAAATTCCAAGGTAGAGATTATTTAGTTCGTTTTTCATTTAAAGGAATAGAATTGGTTAGTTTTTCTGATAAAAAATTGAGTCAAGACGAATCGATAAATTTCAATATTGAAAAATTTCATCAATTATGAATTTAGAAGATTTAGAAAAAAAAGAATTATTAAGTGAAAGATTAATATTGATTCCTTTTACATTAAAGCTTTGTAAAAATATTTTAAATAATGATTTTTCAGATTTAGTAAAGTTAAATCTTGTGAGAGGAATTAATTGGCCAGATAAAGATGTTGTAGAAACTTTGCCAAAAATAATTAGAAATCTTACAAAAGTTGATTATCCAACAGGTTTTGAATCTTGGATGATTGTAAAAAGAGATACAAGAGAAATAATAGGAGATGTTGGTTTCAAAGGATTCAATTTTGTAGAAAAAAGTTGTGATATAGGTTATGGAATTGTAAAAGAAGAAAGAAAAAAAGGTTACGCAGAGGAGGCTTCTAGAATGTTAATTGATTGGGCTTTTTCAAATGATTTTCTAGATAAAATTACAGCTTGTTGTTTAATAGATAATATTGATTCGATTAATTTATTAAAAAAAATAAATTTTATAGAATATAGTAGAGATAAGACTACAATTTATTGGTCACTCGATAAACCTTAAAAAAATAAAAAGTAGCATTGTTATAAATTTAATGCTACTTTTTTTATTTTAATCTTTTTCAGTTTATTTATTTAATAAGAAATTTAAAATTTCATTCATGAAATCTTTTGGATTTTCTGCATGAATCCAATGTCCAGCATTTGCAATTTTCTTGATTTCTGCATTTGGAAAACGTTCTTTAATTATCATTTCATCCTCAGGTAAAATATAATTAGAATTTGCTCCTCCTAAAAACAAAGTTGGTCCATCAAATTCTCCTTTCAATAAATCATGACCAATCATTTTATCATAAAATTTATATAAAATAGGTAAGTTAAAACGAAAGGCATATTTACCATTTTCAGCATTATAAACGTTTTTTAATAAAAACTGACGAACTCCAATTTCAGGTATATATTCACTTAAAATATTTTCAACATCCTTTCTTGAATCAACTTTATCAAAATCAACAGAATTTAAAGCTTTAAAAATAGCATTATGATGAGGTTGGTATGCTTTCGGAGCCATATCTGCAACAATTAAATGGTCTAACCTTTCTTGATTAAGCATAGCAAAATTAATTACAATTCGTCCTCCTAAAGAATGTCCCAAAAGATGAGCTTTTTTAATAGAGTGAGCATTCATATAATTAATAATATCTTCTGTCATTGCTTCAATAGAAGAATCATCATCATGAAAACTCCTTCCGTGATTGCGTAAATCAATTAAATGAGTTGTAAAATATTCTCCGAACCCTTTTCCTAAAGTATTCCAATTATCTAATTGTCCAAATAGTCCATGAAAAACAAGTAGATGTTTATCTCCAGAACCAACAATTTTACTATGTAATATGTTCATGTTATAAATTAGCTAATTCTATTTTACGTAAATAAGCTTGTATTGTATTTTCTAAGCCTAAATATAAAGCTTCAGATATAAGTGCATGACCGATTGAAACTTCAGCAACTTGAGGAATTTCACGAATAAAAAATTCTATATTATCTAAACTTAAATCGTGTCCTGCATTTACAGCTAATCCATTTTCTATAGCTAATAAAGCTGTCTCTTTGTATGGATTTATAGCAGATTTATTTCCTTTTTCGTATTCGGAAGCAAACATTTCTGTGTACAATTCTATACGATCAGCACCTGTTTTCGCGGCACTTTCTACCAAAGAAGGATTTGGATCTAAGAAAATAGAAGTTCTAATACCTGCTTCTTTAAATGTTTTAATCACATCAGATAAATAATCAAAATGTTTTATTGTATCCCAACCAGCATTAGAAGTTATTGCATCTTCAGCATCAGGAACTAAAGTAACTTGTTCAGGGTTTGATTTTAGAACCAATTCTATAAAGCTATCAATAGGTTTTCCTTCGATATTAAATTCTGTAGTAACAACAGGTTTTAAATCATAAACATCTTGATAACGAATATGCCTTTCATCTGGACGAGGATGTATCGTTATTCCTTGTCCTCCAAATTCTTGTATTTTTATTGCAGCTTCTACTAAATTTGGAGTATTTCCTCCTCTTGCATTTCGTATT
Organism: Chishuiella sp.; assembly: GCF_032109125.1. Taxonomy (NCBI): domain Bacteria; kingdom Pseudomonadati; phylum Bacteroidota; class Flavobacteriia; order Flavobacteriales; family Weeksellaceae; genus Chishuiella; species Chishuiella sp. The sequence continues at coordinate 167,534 of NZ_DAMCLZ010000004.1, read as the reverse complement.
GTTGCAATCTTATTTATGTTAACACTTAATTTTGTCATTTCTAATGAATTATTATTTTGTTATATCAGTAATTGAAATATTTTGCATAATTTCTAAGTCAAATTTACGACAAGCAGTTAATAAATGATCAAAAATATCAGCTTGAATTCTTTCAAATTCAATATTACTCATCGTATTAATAAAGCAACCTATCTCTAGAGGCATTCCATTTGGAGTAACCGCGAGTTGTTTTATAATAATAGAATCTCTAGATGAAATTGTTTTTAAATTTTTTAAATAATTTTCAACATATATCCTAAAAACACCAATGTTTGTTAAATTCTCTCCATTAAGATCAATTTCAGGATGGTTTATATTTTGATTGAAATTATAAATATCTTCTCGTTTTTGTTTAATATATTCACTGATAATGGTAATGTTTTCGAAATGATTAAACATTTTTTCATTACAAAATTTAAAAGAATTAACATTGAATGTGATAGATCTTTTTATTTGTCTAGTTCCTGTTGCTAACATAGCCATATGATTAGTTACTTGAGAAGAAACTAAATCCACTGTAGGTACAGTTGTAACAGATTTATCAAAACGCTGAATTTTCACAAGATTAATATTTATTTCTTTCACTAATCCTTCTACATCTCCTTTTGAAATTGTAATCCAATCACCAACTTTTACAATTTTTGAATAAGATATTTGTAATCCAGAAACAAAACCGAAAATCGCATCTCTAAAAATTAATAAAACAGCAGCAGTTAGTGCTCCTAAAACAGTTATAATAGTATTTGGGTTAACTGTAAATAAGACCATTATTCCTGAAATGACAGAAAAAAATGTAATAATAAATTTTAGCATTTGACCAAAAGTTCTCACACCTACAGTTATGTAACTATTTTCTTTATTATAAACATCTATAATTGTATTTATTATTCTGAATAAAACTTGTGTGAATACAATTAAAAATAATAATTCTGTTATTTTTTGAATAGGAAAAAGAATATTTACACCTTGTTTAAATAAGATTGGATTAATGTTTATTGCTAAACTTATTGGAATAAGATGAATAACTGATTTAAAAACACGATTATTATATAAAAAATGAATCCAATCATTTTCTGTATAATTGGTAATCTTTTTTATAATTGGAATAATAATCGCTCTTAAAATAAAATCAACAACAAATAAAATTGCAATCCATGAAATGATTTCTAGAAATGTAAAAAGGTTTTCTGATAAATCTATTTTAAATTGTTGGTTAAAAAAGAATTTTACACCATCAGAAATTTCTTTGTAAAAAGATTTGTCTTGCATAAGTTGGAATTATTATTGTAAAGATAGAGATTATTTAAGTTTATTAAAAAATGGATCAAAATACGTTATTGAATATCTTAAGTGGGTTTTTACTGATTTTGGGTTTAATAGGAACAATTTTACCTGTTTTGCCAGGTTCGTTATTGTCATTTATAGGCTTAGTTGTCTTCAAGTTTAGTAATGATTCAAACTATAGTTGGATAGCATTGTTAGTAGCTTTATTTTTTGTAATATTAGGAATATTATTTGATTACTTATTACCTATTTATATGACCAAAAAATTGGGAGGAACTAAATACGGTATTTGGGGTTCTATTTTAGGATTGATTATTGGATTTTTTTTTCCACCGTTTGGCTTTATCGTAGCACCATTTTTAGGTGCTTTTATAGCAGAATTATTGTTCACAAAGATTAAATCTGTTTCAGCTTTAAAATCGGCATTAGGTTCTTTTCTAGGATTTATTTTAACAACAGGTTACGATGTTATTTTATCTTTAATATTTATTACTATTTTTATATATCAGTTATTGAATTAACAACCATGTATTTTAACAGATTATCTAATAGAAATTAGGTCGTTAAAAAAAAATGTTCTATATTTGCAAAGAATTTAAAAGAATAAATGGAGGAGGGCTGGTTATAGCTCTCTTTTTCGTTGTATATGGATTCAAATAAAGTAAAACAGCTCATAGAAGAAGCAATAGCGGAAAATCCAGCTTTGTTTCTTATCGAATGGAAAATCTCTCCAGATAATAAAATTTCTATTTTAGCAGATGGAGATGAAGGTTTATCAATCGAAGAAATTGTAAGAATTAGCCGCCACGTAGAACACAATCTTGATCGTGAAGAATGTGATTTTGCATTGGAAGTTTCCTCTCCTGGTGTAGGTAGTAATTTAACAATACCTCGTCAATATCAAAAAAATGTAGGCCGTATTTTAGAGGTTACATTAAATGATAAAGTAATGGAAGGAGAAATTGTAGAAGCAGATGAGGAGGGTGTAATTATCTTCTGGGAATCTCGCGAACCAAAACCAGTAGGGAAAGGTAAAATTACAGTTGAACACGAAGAAAAAATTAATTACGCTGACATTAAGAAAGCGATAATAAAAGTCACCTTTTAAAATATTAAAATGTAATGGACAATCTTGCATTAATCGAATCTTTTGGAGATTTTAAAGACGATAAAAATATCGACCGTATTACGCTTATGGCAATCTTAGAAGAAACATTGAAAAGTGTTTTGAAAAAGAAATATGGTACTGATGATAACTTTGATATTATTGTAAATCCTGATAAAGGAGACTTAGAAATATGGCATAACCGAATTGTTGTAGAAGACGGTTTTTCTGAAGATGATGCAACAGATATAGAATTATCTGAAGCTAGAAAAATAGAACCAGATTTCGAAGTAGGTGAGGAAGTTTCTGAAAAAATTCCAATCGAAGCATTGGGACGTCGTGCTATATTAACATTACGGCAAACATTGGTTTCTAAAGTAATGGAGCACGATAACTCAAATTTATATGAGAAATTTAAAGGGTTAATAGGTGAAGTAGTTTCTGGTGAAATTCATTATGTACGTCACAAACAGGTGATTATAATGGATGATGAACAAAATGAAATGATTTTACCTAAAGAGAATCAAATTCCTTCAGATTTCTTTAGAAAAGGGGATACATTACGTGCTGTTGTAGATGATGTAAAATTAAGAGGAGCAAAACCTCAAATTATTTTATCTAGAACTTCTCCTAAATTTTTAGAAAGATTATTTGAACAAGAAATACCAGAGATTTTAGATGGTTTAATAACAATTAAAAACGTTGTTAGAATCCCTGGAGATAAAGCTAAGGTAGCTGTAGAATCTTACGATGATCGTATAGATCCAGTTGGAGCTTGTGTAGGAATGAAAGGATCTCGTATCCATTCTATAGTTCGTGAGTTAAGAAATGAAAATATAGATGTAATTAACTATACAAACAATCAAAGTTTATATATTCAAAGAGCTTTAAATCCTGCAAAAATTTCTAAAATAGAAATTAATGAAGAACAGAATAAAGCTTTAGTTCATGTAGAACCAGAAGAAGTTTCTAAAGCAATTGGTAAAGGAGGTTATAACGTTCGTTTAGCTTCTAAATTAGTTGGAATGGAAATTGATATTTTTAGAGAAGGAGCACAAGACGAGGACGTAGAATTAAGAGAATTTTCTGACGAAATCGATGGTTGGGTAATTGACGCATTTAGCGCAATAGGATTAGATACTGCTAAAAGTATTTTAGAACAAGATGTTGATGATTTGATTAAGAGAACAGACCTAGAAGAGGAAACAATTTTAGACGTAATTCGTATCTTAAAAGAAGAGTTTGAAGATTAATTCATTCTCAATTCATAAACAATTTGTAAATTTGCAAACATTATAAAATAAGAGATAAGTTTCATATGCCGGAAATAAGATTAAGTAAAGTATTAAAAGAATTAAATATATCAATAGATAGAGCTGTTGATTTTTTAGAAGGGAAGGGTACAACAGTAGAAAAAAATCCGAACTCTAAAATCGACGTGCCAACTTACGATATTTTAGTTAATGAGTTCCGATCTGATGCTAAACAAAAGCAAGCTTCCGGTGAAGTAGTCATTAACAAAATTTCAGATATCAAAGCCGCTGAGAAAAAAGAAGCAGAGGCAAAAGCTGCAACTGAAAAACCAGTAGAAAAGAAACCTGAAATCATTGAAACGACGAAAGTTGAATTGGAAGGACCAAAGACTGTTGGAAAAATAGACTTAGATGCTTTGAAACCTAAAGCCAAAGTAGAAAAACCTGCGGCAAAAGAAGAGGTGAAGAAAGAAGAAATCAAGAAAGAGGAGGCACCAAAAGCTGAACCTAAAACTGAATCAAAAGAGGAACCGAAAGGACCGAAAGTGATAAAAGTTATTGATCTTGATAAAATAAATAATACAGGTAAACCTAAAAAGCAAGATTCTCCAGCTCCTAAAAAAGAGCAAGCAGAACCTAAAAAGGCGGAAGCACCGAAGGCGGAAGTTAAAAAAGAGGTGAAGAAAGAAGAACCTAAAAAGGTGGAAGAGGTTAAAAAGCCTGAAATAAAAACGGAAGCGAAGCCTGAAGTGAAGAAAGAAGAAATTGAAGAAGTAGCAGCAGTTGAACCTCAAAAAATTGAAACTGTCTACACAAAATTAGATGGACCTAATTTTACAGGTGCAAAGATTGACTTATCAAAATTTGATAAGAAAAAAACTGACGATAAAAAAGGGAATCAAAAAGGTGCTAATAACGCTGCTGACAAGAAAAAGCGCAAACGTATCCAGAAAAACGTTAAACCAGAAGATGTAGCAAAAGCTGGAGAAAACGGAGGAAACAATAATAATCGTCAAGGTGGTAATAACAACCACGGAGGAGGAAACAACAATAACCGTCAAGGTGGTAATAACAACCACGGAGGAGGAAATAATAACAACCGTCAAGGAGGTCAAGGACAAGGAGGAAATCGCCCAGGAGGTCAAGGTGGAAATCGTCAAGGTGGTGGAAACTTTAGAGGTGGAAACAACCGTGGACCAAGAGTTCCTCAAGTAGAACTTTCTGACGAAGATGTTAAAAAACAAATTAAAGACACTTTAGATAAACTTACTAATAAAGGAAAAGGATCTAAAGGGGCTAAACACAGAAGAGACAAACGTAAAGAACGTCGTGAGTTTGCTGAGCAAGAGCAAGAAGCAATGGACATGGACAAAACTTTACACGTAACAGAATTTGTAACGGTTAACGAATTAGCTTCGTTAATGGATGTTTCTGTTACAGAAGTTATCTCTGCATGTATGTCATTGGGAATCATGGTTACCATGAACCAACGTCTTGAAGCGGATACAATTCAATTAGTTGCAGATGATTTTGGATTCGAAGCAGTATTTGCTAATGCTGAAGAAGAAATCTCAACTGAAGAAGAAGAAATCGATAACGAAGAAGATTTAGTAACTCGTGCGCCAATTGTAACTGTAATGGGACACGTTGACCACGGTAAAACATCTTTATTAGATTATATTCGTAAAGCAAATGTAATTGCTGGTGAGTCTGGAGGTATTACACAACATATTGGTGCGTACAACGTAACATTGCCTAGTGGTAAACGTGTAGCATTCTTAGATACACCAGGTCACGAGGCTTTTACAGCGATGCGTGCTCGTGGTGCTCAGGTAACGGATATTGCAATTATTGTGATTGCAGCCGATGACCAAATCATGCCACAAACGCGTGAAGCAATTTCTCACGCTCAAGCAGCTGGAGTACCAATGGTATTCGCAATCAACAAAGTTGATAAACCAGCAGCTAATCCAGAAAAAGTAAAAGAGCAATTAGCTCAAATGAACTTATTAGTTGAAGACTGGGGTGGTACTTACCAATCTCAAGAAATCTCGGCTAAATCTGGTTTAGGAGTAGAAGATTTATTAGAAAAAGTATTATTAGAAGCTGAGGTATTAGACCTTAAAGCGAATCCAAAACGTAAAGCATCTGGTACAGTTGTAGAAGCTGCATTAGATAAAGGACGTGGATATGTTTCGACAATTATTGTACAAACAGGTACATTACACATCGGAGATTATGTATTAGCAGGATCTCACCATGGTAAAGTTCGTGCAATGTTAGATGAGCGTGGTAACAATGTAAAAGTTGCAGGTCCATCTACTCCAGTTACAATTTTAGGTTTAGCAGGAGCACCAACAGCAGGTGATAAATTTAAAGTTTATGAAGACGAGCGTGAAGCGAAACAAATTGCATCTCGTAGAGATCAATTACAACGTGAGCAAACAATCCGTACTCAAAAACATATTACACTTGATGAGATTGGACGTCGTATTGCATTAGGAGATTTCAAAGAGTTAAATATTATCTTGAAAGGAGATGTGGATGGTTCTGTTGAAGCATTAACAGATTCATTACAAAAATTATCTACAGAAGAGATTATTGTTAATATCTTACACAAAGGTGTTGGACAAATTACAGAATCTGACGTATTATTAGCTTCTGCTTCAGATGCTATTATTATCGGATTTAATGTTCGTCCAGGAGTTTCTGCTCGTGAGATTGCTGAGAGAGAAGAAGTAGAAATTAGAACTTATTCTATTATCTATGCTGCTATCGAAGAAATCAAAGAAGCAATGGAAGGTATGTTATCTCCAGAGTTGAAAGAGCAAGTAACTGGTAATATCGAAGTTCGTGAAACATTCAAAGTAACGAAAGTAGGAACGATTGCTGGATGTATGGTGATTGATGGTAAAGTTTACAGACAATCTAAAATCCGTATTATTCGTGATGGTGTTGTTATTCACGAAGGTGAATTAGCTTCATTAAAACGTTTTAAAGACGATGTTAAAGAAGTAAACAAAGGTTACGAATGTGGTCTTAACATTAAAAACTTTAACGACATTCAAGTAGGTGATATTATTGAAGCTTACGAAACTGTAGAAGTTAAAAAGAAATTGAAATAAAATTTCAAAAATTATAAAAATTAAAAGGTTGCTTATTATTTAAGCAACCTTTTTTTATTTGTGGTTTTACAGATTATATTCCAACTAAAAACGAATAATAAGTAAAACTAACTAGTTGTTTATTCTTTTATGTATAGTCGCTTAAAAGTTACTATGTAGATGATTTGGGCAATACCTTCGGTCCGCACTTTCCATTCCCAATCTTTGCTAGTAAGAAATGGGTAAATAATTATAAAATAAATTAACTAGCAAAGGATTTTCATTTCAATTGCTATTGCAGTTAAAAAATAATCAAAAGTATCATCAAAGAAATTGTACTAATCCTGAAAATAAGTGTTTTTCGAGGCAATGATTAGCTAGTAAATACATCTTGTATAAGATGTGTTTACTAGGTACTTTTACATAACAATTCGGGAAGAAAGTAACATTATATGTTGCGTTTTATTCAAAAAAAAACCGTTTCATAAAGAAACGGTTTTTATATTATATGTTATTTAATTAGTCGATTAAACTAACATTGTAACAGGGTTTTCGATGTATGTTTTTAACGTTTGTAAAAACTGAGCACCAGTAGCACCATCTACAGTTCTATGGTCACAAGCTAATGATAATTTCATTGTATTACCAACAACTATTTGTCCATTTTTAACAACTGGTTTTTCGATGATAGCACCTACAGATAAAATACAAGAATTTGGTTGATTGATAATTGATGTAAATGATTCAATTCCAAACATACCTAAATTAGAAACAGAAAAAGTAGATTTTTCCATTTCGTCTGCTTTTAATTTTCTATCTCTTGCACGACCTGCGTAATCTCTTACTTCAGCAGAAATTTGAGTGAATGATTTTTGATCTGTGTTTTTAACAACAGGAACTAATAAACCATCTTCTACAGCAACTGCAACACCAATATTGATGTCTCCGTGTTGAATAATTTCTGTATCTGTCCAAGTAGAGTTAACTGCTGGGTGCTTACGTAAAGCCATAGCAACTGCTTTTACAACGATATCATTGAATGATACTTTTGTGTTAGGAACAGCATTTAATTGTTTACGAGCTTCAATAGCGTTATCCATATCTAACTCTACATTTAAGTAATAATGTGGAGCTGTAAATTTAGATTCAGCTAAACGTTTAGCAATTACTTTTCTCATTTGAGAGTTAGGAATTACAACGTCTTCACCAGAAGCAAATACTTGAGCTGGTTTAGCAGCAGTTTTTGTTTCTACTGATTTAGCAGCTGGTTGATAATTTTCGATATCTTTTTTGATGATACGACCGTTATCTCCAGAACCTTTTACTTCAGCTAAGTTTATTCCTTTGTCTTTAGCGATTGTTTTAGCTAAAGGAGAAGCAAAAATACGTTCGTTAGAAGAAGTTTCTTCAGCTTTAGTTTCAGTAGCTTTTTCTGCACTTGCAGCTTTTTCTTCTTTTACTTCAGCTTTAGGAGCGCTAACTTTTCCTCCGTTAGAAACAATTCCAGAAACATCTGTACCTTCCTCACCAATAATAGCAAGAATAGAATCTACTGGAGCAGGCTCGTTAGCTTTAACACCTTGATATAATAAAACACCGTCAAATTCTGATTCGAATTCTTGTACAGCTTTATCAGTTTCAATTTCAGCAAGAATGTCACCTTCAGCAACTTTATCACCAACATTTTTGTGCCAAACAACAACTGTACCTTCTTCCATTGTATCAGAAAGACGAGGCATAGAAATAACTTCTACATTGTCAGGAATTTCTGCAGCTGGTTGTTCTTCAGTTTTTTTAGGTTCTTCAACAGAAGCTTCTTTAGTTTCTTGCTTAGAAGCTGGTTTTCCACCTCCGATTAAATCAGAAATATCTTCACCTTCTTTACCAATAATAGCTAAAATTTCATCAACTTTAGTTGAAACACCTTCTTGAACACCTTGGTATAATAAAACACCATCAATTTCAGATTCAAATTCTTGGATTGCTTTATCAGTTTCAATTTCAGCAAGGATATCACCTTCAGAAACTTTATCACCAACATTTTTATGCCATTTTACAACAGTACCTTCTTCCATTGTATCGCTTAAGCGAGGCATTGTAATAATTTCTGCCATTGTTCTAGTTATTTTCTATTTTATCTAAGAATGGATAATCAGGTTCTGAATAATTGTATTTGTATAATACGTCACTATCAGGGAAAGGAGAATTTTCAGCAAAATCAACGCATTCTTCAACACGATTTTTAGCTTCTTCAATAATTGTATCTAATTCTTCTTCTGTAGCCCATTTATTAGATAATATATGAGATTTTACATTTAAGATAGGATCTTCATTTTTGTACTCTTCAACTTCTTCTTTAGTACGGTAAGGTTCAGCATCAGACATAGAGTGTCCTCTATAGCGATAAGTACGAATATCTAAGAATGTAGGTCCATCTCCACGACGAGCACGCTCGATTGCTTCGTAAGCAGCTTCAGCTACTTTTACAGGATCCATTCCATCAACTGGCATACATGGCATTTCATAACCTAAACCTAATTTCCAAATATCCTCGTGATTTGCAGTACGAGAAACAGAAGTACCCATTGCGTATCCATTGTTTTCACAAACAAATACTACAGGTAATTTCCAGTTCATAGCCATGTTAAAAGTTTCGTGTAATGTTCCTTGGCGAGTTGCACCATCTCCCATTAAACAAATTGTAACATGATCTTTGTCGTTATATTTGTCTCCAAATGCCATACCAGCACCTAATGGAATTTGTCCACCAACGATACCGTGACCTCCATAGAAACCATGTTCTTTACTGAAAAAGTGCATAGATCCACCTAAACCATGAGATGTACCATCAGATTTTCCAGTAATTTCAGCCATTAATCTTTTTGGATCTTCACCCATTGCGATTGGCCAAACGTGACAACGGTAAGCAGTAATAACTTTATCACCAGATTTCATTGCATGTAAAAATCCTGCTGGTAAAGCTTCTTGACCATTGTAAAGGTGTAAGAAACCTCTAATTTTTTGTTTTAAATATAATGAACGACACTTGTCCTCAAAGCGACGCCAAAAGTTCATATCACGATACCATTGTAGGTACGTTTCTTGCGTTAATTTTTCCATAATTGCACAATTCCGTTGGAACAAATTTAAACTAATCTATTTAGTGTACAAAATTGCTAACCTAAAAATTCATCAGTAAAATGTAATGGAAGTAAATCTTTGGCAGAATTTAACACAAAAACTTCACTTTCATTCCCTGCTAACAATAGTTCAATAGAAGAATTTTGTTTTTTTTCCATTTCTAAAATGTATTGACGACACATTCCACATGGAGGTAATGGATAGTTAATATTTGGAGTAGAAACAGCTAGTTTAGTTATTTTAATATCTGGGAAATTAGCATTTACATAAGCTAATAAACCTCTTTCTGCACAAGAACCAACAGGGTAAGCTGCATTTTCTTGGTTAGAGCTAGAAAATATTTCACCATTTTCTAATTGTACAGCTGCACCAACTTTAAAATTAGAATAAGGAGCATAGGCATTTTGAGAAATTTTATCTGCTTGTTCTAATACTTGTCTTTGATTGTTTTCAAGTTCAGCTTTATTGTCGTAGCTAGTAAACTCGAATGAGAATTTTTCTTTTTTCATATAAAATCACACAATCTGTGTTATTTAATTAGTTATTAAACACTTAAGTTCCTTCGGCTATTTTATACAATAGAAAAAGGAAGTAAATTTACGAAAAATATAGTTATGTTGGTTAAAATTTTTGCAAGTGCTATTTTTGGAGTTTCTGCTCAAACAATAACAGTAGAAGTAAATATAGATCAAGGTGTAGGTTATCATTTAGTTGGCTTGCCTGATAGTGCGATAAAAGAAAGTAATTTTAGGATTAATGCAGCACTTAAAAATTCTAACTTAAAATTACCAGGTAAAAAAATAACTATAAATATGGCACCTGCTGATTTACAAAAAGAAGGTTCTGCTTATGATTTACCCATTGCTATTGGAATTTTAGCTGCATCTGAACAAGTTAATTTTGTTGATTTAGATAAGTATGTAATGATGGGTGAGTTATCATTGGATGGAAGTTTACGTCCAATAAAAGGTGCTTTACCAATTACTATTAAAGCAAAAGAAGAAGGTTTTAAAGGTGTTATTCTACCACAACAAAATGCAGATGAAGCATCTGTTGTACAAGGAATAAAAGTTTTTGGAATAGATAATATTAAAGAAATAATTGATTTTTTTAATGGAGATATCCTTTTAGAACCTCATCAAGTAAATCTTAATCAATCATTTTTTGATCAGATGGAAAATTATCCATTTGATTTTGCAGATGTAAAAGGACAAGAAAATGTAAAAAGAGCAATGGAAATTGCTGCTGCTGGTGGACATAATATTATCTTAATTGGTCCTCCTGGTAGTGGAAAAACAATGTTAGCTAAAAGAATAGCTTCTATTTTACCTCCATTAACAATTGATGAAGCTTTAGAAACTACAAAAATACATAGTGTAGCTGGCAAATTAGCAAATCAGTCATTAATAACAATTAGGCCATTTATAAATCCTCATTCGACTATTTCTGATGTCGCATTGGTTGGAGGAGGATCATATCCTCAACCAGGTGAAATTTCACTTTCCCATAACGGAGTTTTATTTCTTGATGAATTACCAGAGTTTAAACGTTCTGTTTTGGAAGTGATGAGACAACCTCTGGAGGATAGAGAAGTAACAATATCTCGAGCAAAATTTACGGTAAATTATCCTGCAAGTTTTATGTTGGTTGCTTCTATGAATCCTAGTCCAAGTGGTTATTTTATGGATGATCCTAATAATACTTCTACATCTTCGGAAATGCAAAGGTATTTGAATAAAATTTCTGGACCTTTATTAGATAGAATAGATTTACATATAGAAGTAAATCCTGTTCCCTTTGATGATTTATCACAAGAAAGAAGAGGAGAAAAAAGTAAAGTGATAAGAGATAGGGTTATAAAAGCAAGGGATATTCAAACTAAAAGATTTCAAGATTCTAAAGTTCATTATAATTCGCAAATGGGACCAAAAGAACTTGATGCCTATTGTTTTTTAGATGATTCTTCTAAGAATTTAATAAAAATTGTGATGGAAAAATTAAACCTTTCAGCTCGGGCTTATGATAGAATTATTCGTGTCGGTAGAACAATTGCTGATTTAGAAGGATCAGAAAAAATTCTATCTAAACATATAAGTGAAGCGATTCAATATAGAAGTTTAGATAGAAATCAATGGATGTAATTTTTTAATTTATTATAACTTTTAACCATTTAAAGTTTTTATGTTTTTTCATTTTAATAAGTACAATAGATATTAGTATACAACATATAAAACTGATGATAAACGAATCAAACCCGTAATGATCAGGTTTTTTAAGAATTATAATAGTATAAATTGAGTAAAATATCATATGAGTAAAATAAAAAATAGTGCTTGCTTCACGTAATTTTTTGAATATTAAACTTTCTTTAAAATTAATTGTTAAAGTAATTAAGAATATAATAATGGAAAAGATAGCTATATATGTATATGAAAATAGTTCATTAATTAAAAGATTTGCAATCAACAAGATTAATCCTATATAAATAAAAGTAAAATATTTTTTTTTATATTTAGATATTATAGCTCCTGTCATAATATAAAACATACCTATGAAAAGACGTCCATTGATAAAAATGAATTTGAAATATTCTAAAGGTTTTTGGATGAAAACTGGTGTTAAATCTATTTTTTGTGTATAAATTGTTATTATTTCTGCAATTATAAATAACAAAACTGATAGTATATAAATATTTTTTAAATTAAATTTATTTTTTAGTAAGATAATTATTAATACTAAACTATATATCATAGAAAGTAAATACCATAACATCCAAGAGTTATAATTTTCACCAATAATAAAAAAACCTCTTATAAATTCAAAAATATCACTGATAGATGAACGGTCATTATTAATTAAACCATAAATTGTTAATGGTAAATAAATAAGAGTCCAAATTATATAAAGTTTGATTATTTTTTTTAAATAAGTTGATAAATTTTTTATTTCTTCAGATTTATTTGTTTTTTCAAAAATTAAAAACCCTGAAGAAATAAAAAAGAAAGGAACAGCACATGAGACAACAGTATTATATATTGTCATAAAAACACCAGGTTTAATATTTTCAAATGGATGAGTATGAATAGCAATAACAAAAATTGCCATAATTAATTTTACTAAATCAATAGTAAAATATTGTTTTGGATTATTTTTTTTTGACATCTTTTAAAATTTACCCTTCAGAGCATTATATATTTTTAATGTTTCTTTTGCTTCTTTTACATCATGTACTCGAAGTATTTTAGCACCTTTTTGTAATGCAACCATATTGAGTACTGATGTTCCATTAAGCGCTTCTTGTGCTGTTGTATTAAAAAGTTTATAAATCATAGATTTTCTAGAAATACCAACTAACAGAGGAAATTGATTAAAACCTAGAGCTTCCATTTTACTGAATAGCTCATAATTTTGTTCTAAATTTTTTGCAAATCCAAAACCAGGATCTAAAATAATATCATTTACTTTAGCAGCTTTTAATTTTTCTATTTTCTGAGAAAAATATTCATTCACTTCTAATGTGATATCATTGTATGATGTTTTTTCCTGCATTGTTTCAGGATTTCCTTTCATATGCATTAATATATAAGGAACATTTAATTCTTTTATAACATCAAACATATTATCATCTAATTCCCAACCAGAAACATCATTTATAATTGATGCACCTGCATTTATTGCTTTTTTAGCTACGTTTCCTCTAAAAGTATCTATAGATAAAATAATATCAGGATGATTTTTTACAATTGCTTCTATAAAAGGAATAGTTCTATCTATTTCTTCTTGTTCAGATATAACTTTTGCATTTGGTTTTGTAGAATATCCACCGATATCTATAATATCTGCACCATCATTTAAATATTTATCAATTTTTTCTAAAACTAAATTGATCGATTCATTACTTCCTCCATCAAAAAAAGAATCGGGAGTAGTATTTAAAATCCCCATAATTTTTGGTTCGTTCAAATCAATTAAACGTCCATTACAATTAATTGTCATATCTTAGAAGTTCTTTAAGTAATTTCAATTATTTTTGAAATCGAAACGAAATTATGAAAAATACCTCAATTCAATTCAAAGAAATTATCTCTATTTGTAGAGAATTATATATTAAGAAGCTAAAAGATTATGGTCCTGCTTGGCGTGTATTAAGATTACCTTCTTTAACAGATCAAATTTATATCAAAATTAGTCGTATTCGTACATTGCAAGAAGCAACTGAAAGAATGGTTGACGAAGATGAGGAAGGAGAATTTATTGCAATTGTAAATTATGCAATAATGGGACTTATTCAACTTGAATTAGGTTTTGCAGATCAGCCAGATTTAACAGATGAACAAGCTATTGAGTATTACGATAAATATGCAACAATAGCTTACGATTTGATGTTAAAAAAGAATCATGATTATGGAGAAGCCTGGAGAGAAATGAGAATTAGTTCTATCACAGATTTAATTTATCAAAAAGTTTTAAGAACAAAGAGTATCGAAGACAATAAAGGGAAAACAATTGTTTCTGAAGGTTTAGATGCAAATTATTTAGATATGATTAATTATTCAATTTTCTCAATGATATTAATTAAAGAAAATAAATTAACATGAAATATATTGTACAATTAGCTAGAATAATAGTTGGAGTAATTTTTATTATTTCAGGATTTGTAAAAAATGTAGATCCAGTTGGATTAAGTTATAAATTAGAAGAGTACTTTTCTCCTAATGTTCTTAATATTCATTTTTTAGAAAGTTTAAGTTTACCATTAGCAACATTTTTCTCAATCTTCGAAATTGTATTAGGAGTATTTTTACTTTTAGGAGTTTGGAAAAGATTTACAACAATAGCCTTATTAGTAACAATTGTATTTTTTACTTTCTTAACTTTTTATTCTGCATATTATAATAAAGTAACAGATTGTGGGTGTTTTGGTGATGCACTGAAATTAGAACCTTGGACATCTTTCTATAAAGACCTTGTTTTATTGGTCTTAATTTTAATTTTAGTTTTAGGACAAAAATATATTCAACCAATACTATCTCAAAAAGTAAATTATGTAATTAATTTTATAGCAATTGTAGGTTCTTTATATATAGCTTATTTAGGAATTTATCATAATCCGATTATAGATTTCCGTGCTTATGCAGTTGGAAAAAATTTAATTGAAGGAATGAAAACTCCTGAGGAATTAGGATTGAAACCAACAACTTACAAAACGATTTATACTTTAAAGAATAAGCAAGATGGTAAAGTTGTTGAGATTGATGATACACAATACATTTCTGATGATAAGTGGTATAAAGAGGGAACTCCTTGGCAAATAGAAGAAGATAAAACCAAAACAGTTGTAGAACAAAAAGGTTATGAACCTCCAATTCATGATTTTGGATTTGATTTTGATGGAGAAGATAAAACTTCACAAATATTAAATGATCCAAAAGTGATTGTTTTAGTTATTCCTTTTGCAGATAAATTAGATAAAGAGAAGATAGCTAAAATGAATAAATTAATCAATGATGCAAAAACTACAGATTTTTTAGTTGTTGCTGTTGCAAATAATCCTGTAGAAGGTCTAGCTATAAAAAATGCATTTATGGATCAAACAACCATGAAAACAATTACTCGTTCTAATCCAGGAATTATTGTACTAAATAAAGGAACTGTAAAAGCAAAATATCATTACAATGATTTTCCTTCAATCAATCAAATAAAAGAATTATTTTAATCCGTGACGAGTTACATTTTAAATAAAATATTTTACGGTTTTTTAACTCTTTTTGGAGTTGTGACTGTCGTTTTTTTTCTTTTTTCAGTCTTACCAGGTGATCCAGCTCGAATGATGTTAGATCAAAAAGAAGATCCTGTACAATTGGCACAAATAAGAAAAAATTTAGGGTTAGATCAACCATTATGGAAGCAATATGCATATTATATAAATGATCTTTCTCCTATTTCTTTTCATAATATAGAAAATGAAACTACTTATACATCTTTAAGTTCAGGTAAGTACAATTATATAGGTTTATTGAAATTAGGAACAAATGAAATGGTCTTGAAAACACCTTATTTACGTCAGTCATTTCAAAAACAAGGGAAAACAGTTTCTTCTATTATTGCTGAAACTCTACCTAATACAATTGTATTAGCAGTTGCTTCTATAGTTATAGCATCTGTATTTGGTATTTTATTAGGGATTCTGTCTGCTTTATTAAAAGATACTTGGGTAGATCGTTTATTATTGGTGATAACAAGTTTCGGAATGAGTATTCCTTCGTTTTTTTCAGCAATAATAATAGCTTATATTTTTGCTTTCTTATTACATAATGTAACAGGTCTTACAATGATTGGTAGCTTGTATGAGGTTGATGATCTAGGTGAAGGAAAACATCTTATGCTGAAAAATTTGATTTTACCAGCAATAACACTTGGTTCTCGTCCACTTGCTGTTTTTACTCAATTAACAAGAAATTCTTTATTAGAAGTTTTAAATCAAGATTATATACGAACAGCTTTTGCTAAAGGTTTATCAAGAAAAACTGTTATAACAAAACATGCTCTTCGTAATGCATTAAATCCAGTTATTACTGCTATATCAGGTTGGTTTGCATCAATGTTAGCAGGTTCTGTATTTGTAGAATTTGTTTTTGGTTGGAATGGTTTAGGAAAAGAAATTGTAAATGCTTTAAATACCTTGGATTTACCAATTGTTATGGGGGCAGTTTTAGTAATCGCAGTAATGTTTATTGTAATTAATATTATAGTAGATATATTATATGGAGTATTGGATCCACGCGTTAGAATAAAATAAGAAGATAAATGTATTCTGAAAAATAATATTTATCTTAGACTTTTAAATAAAATATACAAAATCAAAAAGAATAGAATATGCGCAATAAAATAGTAGCAGGTAACTGGAAAATGAATTTGAATTATGAAGAAGCAATTCAATTAGGTACAAATCTTAATGCTTGGATTGCAGATAATCAGCCAACTGCAGAAGTTATTATAGCTCCTTCTTTTATTTATTTACAAACATTATTAGAAGCTGTTGATGAGCAATATTTAAAAATAGCATCTCAAGATGTGTCAGCTCATGAAAAAGGTGCATACACTGGAGATGTATCTGCAGAACAATTAGATAGTATAGGTTTAGATTTTGCTATTGTTGGTCACTCAGAACGTAGAGATTATCAAGGAGAATCAGATACAATTATAGCAGAAAAATTAAAACAAGCTTTCAAACACCAAATTAATCCAATTTTTTGTGTTGGTGAAAAATTAGAAGAACGTGAAGCTGGAGATCATTTTGCTGTAGTAAAATCTCAAGTTTTAAATGCTTTATCTTATCAAAATAAAGAAGATTTATCTCGATTAGTAATTGCTTATGAACCAGTTTGGGCAATTGGTACAGGAAAAACTGCTACACCAGAACAAGCACAAGAAATTCATGCATTCATTCGAAAAGTTTTAAATGATGAATTTGGTGTTGAAGTTGCTAATAATACTAGTATTTTATATGGAGGAAGTGTAAATGCAGCAAATGCTGATGAAATTTTTTCTCAACCAGATATTGACGGAGGTCTTGTTGGTGGAGCATCATTAAAATATGATGATTTCGTTCAAATAATCGCTGCATGTAAGTAATTACAATAATACTAAAAAGAAATAAAAAATCCAAGAATTTTAATTCTTGGATTTTTTTATTAAGATAATTATAACATTTATTAAGATTTATTAAGAAATTTCGGAACGGTGTCTGCAAAGTTTATAGTACAAAGAATATTTAATTAAACAAAACACAATTATTATGAAAAAATTAAAGCAGACATTAGGGGTTTTAGCAATAGGAGTGCTTTCTTTTTCTTTTACAACGAAAAATGAATTACCAGTAGAGACTTCTTATTCGGTTAGTTTAGATGCACCAAAAGTTGTAATTCTTGATATTGTTGATAATATTGGTTCTCAAGGAACAAATATTGCAACCGAATTAAAATCTAAGTTAGAAACTCTTAATAAAGAGAATGTAAATGTTCTTCTATGGAAAGACTTGACAAAAGGATTACAAGAAGAAGAAAAAAAATCAATTATTGATAGTTTGAAACCAGAATTAATTATGACTTTAAATTTTGATAGTTCTGATGATAACACAAATAAAGTTGCTGCTGTTGTATCTAAACAAAATGTAGCTTTTGAAGAAACTTATAAAGTAGCTAGTGAATTAGCAGAAAATTTAAATTCAACTGCTATTAAGAATGATGGAGTTTATCAAACAGATTCTAAGTATATCCAAGATAATGCTGCACCATCTATCTTTTTAAGTTTAAAAGTTAAAAATGATCCTACATCTAATGCAGAAATTATTGATAAAATTTCAAACTTTATTGAAGCAGCACAAGTAGACGCTCCAGCTCCTGTTGTTCAAGATACTGTACAGCCAGCTGCTAGTGTACAATAAATTTAAATCATTATTTATAATGGTAAGGGTAATATCTGATTTTAAGATATTACCCTTTTTTTTGTTTTATATTTACAAAAGTTTTTTTATACTTTATATAACAATGTCAAAACAGGGATATATAGCACGTTATTTTAATATAGTTCGAAAACTTTCTCAGCAGAAATATTGTTCTTATGAGGAATTAGAAAAGTTTTTGGAAAGAGAATTTGAAGTTTTACAATTGCAAGATGATACATTAGAATTTAATTTTTCTAAACGAACATTGCAAAGGGATTTAAAAGAAATACGTAATATTCTAGGGATTGATATTGTTTACAGTAGAAGTCAAAAAGGCTATTATATTATTCAAGATGATTATAGTTCTGATTTATTTCTTAAAACATTAGAAGAAATTAATAGTTTTTCTGCGCTTAAACTTACAAATTCATTAGAATCGATTGTTTATCTTGAAAAAAGAAAGTCAAAACGAGCTGAATTTTTACCTGATATTGTACAAGCAATTCAACGTAAAAAACAGATAGAATTTCATTATTTGAAATTCGGAGAAGACTTAGAAACTATAAGAAAAGTATCTCCTTTGGCTATAAGAGAGTTCAATAATAGGTGGTATTTAATTGCTGAAGACAAAGGAATTGTTAAAAATTTTGGCTTAGAAAGAATGAATCATGTGTTAATTATGAAAGAAAAAATTAACACTGAACTAGAATTTGATTATAATGATAAGTATAAATATTCATACGGAATCATAGTTCCTTCTGAAGGAAAACCAGAAAAAATTATTTTATCTGTTACTAAAACACAAGCAGCATATTTAGAATCTTTACCCTTGCATGAATCTCAAGAGATGACGAAAACAATTGATAATGAAATATTAATCTCATTAGAAGTTTTTTTAACAGATGATTTTATAAGTGAACTTTTGGCAATGAGCCGTTCTGTTACAGTTGTAAAACCTCAAAAGTTAAAAGATAAAATGAAATTTATACTTAATGATATTTTGAATAAATATTCATAAATTTTTATTTTTTTTGGTAATCCCTATCGGGGCACGCTATTCATTACAATCTTTTATAAAAAAATAATAATTTAAGTCCATAGATTTTTTTATAAAAGGATTTTCATTATTATCGTTATTGCTTTTTTTATGATATTTAGCGATAGAGGTTGAAGCGGCATCCTTTTATAACTTATTTTTTCAGTTATACAAATTGAATAAGTTGTAAAAGATACAGAGGAAAACTCGCTCGATTGCCCAAATTATTCTTCTAATTCTAATTCAAAATTTAAATCAAGAACTACTTTTCCAGATTTTTTAGTATTTGTTTCTGAATCAATAAAACCAGTCATTTTTCCAGTTTTTTGCTTTGTTAGTAAATCCAATAGTTGCTTATCCGTAAATTTTTTATTCATAAAATTAAAAGGAATTTTAAATCCACATTCCTTAAAGTTTGAACAACCATAAGCTGTTTTACCTTTCACTAATTTATGAACTTTACATTTAGGACAAGTAGCATCTTCAATATTAATATCTTCTTTTGGTTTACGTTCTTTCTTTGGTTTTTCTACTTCTAGTTGTTGATTATGAGAAGAAATTGGTCTGAAATAACTTGTTTTTACTTCATGTGTTAATTTACAAACCATCTCAATCAATTCTTGTTTAAATTGTTCTAGTTCGTACTCTCCTTTTTCTATCAAACGAAGTTTTCTTTCCCAAACACCAGTTAATTCAGGTGATTTTAATAACTCATTTTGAATAGTATCTATTAAATCTATACCAGTTTGAGTGGCAATTATATTTCGTTTTTTCTTTTCTATGTATTTTCGTCGAAATAAAGTTTCTATGATATTGGCACGCGTAGATGGTCTTCCGATACCATTTTCTTTCATTATTTCACGCATTTCTTCATCATCTACTTGTTTACCTGCAGTTTCCATTCCTCTTAGTAAAGTGGCTTCAGTGTAATGTTTGGGTGGAGTTGTTTTTCCTTTATGAATAAATGGTTCGTGAGGACCTTTTTCTCCAATTTCGAAAATTGGCATTATTTTTTCCTCACTTTTATCATCTTTTTTATCTTTTGCATAAACTTCTCTCCATCCCATTTCTAAGATTTGTTTTCCTGTAGCCTTAAAGTTGATAGCAGATAGAATACCATCTTTGTTTGTGTTTTCCACTTTACCTTCTACAGTTGTATTAGCAACTTTACATTCAGGATAGAATACAGCAATAAAACGACGAGCAATTAAGTCATAAACACGTTTTTCCTCGTTTGATAAACCTTGTGGGAATATTTCTGTCGGAATTATAGCATGGTGATCTGTTACTTTTGTATTATCAAAAACCGTTTTCGACATAGGAATTGGTTCTGCTAATAAAGGGCGAACTAACTCTTGATAAGCTGAAAGCTTATTTAAAATACCAATCACTTTGGGATATATATCCTCAGATAAATAAGTTGTATCTACTCTTGGATAAGTAACAAATTTTTTCTCATATAAACTCTGTACAAATTTTAATGTATTCTCAGCAGAGTAAGCATATTTTTTATTCGCCTCAACTTGTAGAGCTGTTAAATCAAATAACCTTGGATTTTTTTCTTTTCCTTCTTTTACTTCAAAATCAATAATTTCAAAATCTCTATCTTTTATAAAATCAAGACCTTGTTTTGCTTTTTCTTCTGTTTTTAAACGAGGAATTGTTGCATTAAATTCAACTTCTTTAAAAATTGTTTTTAATTCCCAATATTCATCAACCACAAAAGCATTTATTTCTTTTTGGCGTTGTACAATCATTGCTAGGGTTGGAGTTTGTACTCTTCCTATAGATAGAACAGTTTTTGGTGGAGCGAATTTTTTTGTAAAAAGTCGTGTAGCATTCATTCCTAATAACCAGTCACCAATTGCACGAGCTTGCCCTGCAGAAAAAAGATTAAAATATTTATCACCTTCTTTTAAGTTATCAAATCCTTCTTTTATAGCTTCTTCTGTAAGTGAAGAAATCCATAAACGTTTCATAGGAGCTTTAGTTCGAGCTTTAAGAAGTACCCAACGTTGTATTAATTCTCCTTCTTGGCCTGCATCACCACAATTTATAATTTCTTCTACATCTGTACCAGTAACTAATTTTTCAATAATTTTGAATTGTTTAGAAACTCCTTTATCCTCAATTAATTTAATTCCAAAACTGCTAGGGATCATAGGAAGATAGTTTAAATCCCAATTTTTCCATTCAGATGTATAATCTTGTGGCTCTTTCAAAGTACATAAATGTCCAAAAGTCCAAGTTACTTGAAATCCATTACCTTCGTAATAGCCATCATGTTTTTGATTGGCACCAATAACTTTTGCTATATCTTTTGCTACACTAGGCTTTTCGGCAATACAAACTTTCATAGATTTTGTTATAAAATGAAGTACAAAATTCAAAATAATAATTTAATTTTTTAAAAAAAATATGGATATGTATAAATATTGGATAAATTTGCATAGGTTAAAATTTTGTGAAGAGGCGGTTTTTGATAAAAATTAATTATTTTATTGTTAACTCTAGCGTTTTAGTAGATTTTTTTATTGTTAAATTCATAAAAAAGTAGACTGATTTTAAATAATCTAGAAAATTAACGCTATAACAACATAAAAAATTTAGAAGAATTAAAATTTTTTCACTTAATTTACACCCACATTAATAAAAATCATAATATTTAAAAGAATTAGTAAATGGAAAAGAATGTAACAGTACCAGCTAAAACTAAAAAGGGAGGTCTTAACCCTGTGATCACTATGATCATTTTAATTGCACTTGCAATGGGAATTTTCTATGGTTTATTTGGTCAATCAAGTAATTTTGAAGGAGGAGATGCAGCGAAAGGACATCCTTTAAATTTCTTAGGAATTGTTTATAAAGGAGGGGTGATTATTCCATTCTTAATGTCTTTCTTCTTTATGGTGTTAGTTTTCTCTATCGACCGTATTATTGCTTTAAACAAAGCTAAAGGAACAGGATCAGCAGAGAAATTTGTAAACGATGTTCGTGCTTTATTAAACAAAAATGAAATTAACAAAGCAATCGAATTATGTGACAAACAACAAGGAGCTATTGGAAATGTTGTAAAAGAAGGTTTAACAACTTTCAAAGCTTTAGAAAACGATACTTTATTAAATAAAGAACAAAAATTAGCTCAATTAGGTAAAACATTAGAAGAAGCTACAACTTTAGAGATGCCAACATTAGAGAAAAACATGACAATTGTTTCTACTATTGCATCTGTAGGTACTTTAATTGCCTTAATGGGTACAGTATTAGGTATGATTAAGTCTTTCTTCGCATTAGGAGAAGGTGGAGGATCTGTTGATTCTGCTGCATTATCAGTAGGTATTGCTGAGGCCTTAATTAATACAGGTATGGGTATTGGTGCTTCTGCATTCGCTATCATTATGTATTCTTTCTTAACTTCTAAAATTGATGATTTAACTTTCAAAATTGACGAAGTAGGAATGAGTATTCAACAATCTTTCTCTGCTCACAATTAATATTTTCTGAATAAAAAGCCTTAGAATTATAGTATAAGGATGCTTTATAAAAACAAATAATTTAGAATATTAATATAACACAGAGAAAATGGCAAGAGTAAAACCAAAAAGAAGAGGTCCATCGATGGACTTAACAGCTATGTCTGACATGGCTTGGCTTTTGTTATCTTTCTTTATCTTGACATCTAACTTTAGAGACCCTGAAGTAGTGCCAGTTGTTACACCAACATCAGTTTCTAACCAAAAAATGGCAGAAGAAAACATGATGATTATAAAAATCGATAATAAAGGACAATTCTTATTCGCTTTAGACGAAAAAGATCGTGTTCCTGCATTAGAGAGAATGGGTGATAAATATGGTGTTAAATTTACAGATGCTGAAAAGAATGCTTTCAAAAGCATTGTAGAATTTGGAGTTCCAATGAAGGATATGAGAAGCTTTTTGAATCAATCTCCGGATAATCAA
Organism: Chishuiella sp.; assembly: GCF_032109125.1. Classification (NCBI taxonomy): domain Bacteria; kingdom Pseudomonadati; phylum Bacteroidota; class Flavobacteriia; order Flavobacteriales; family Weeksellaceae; genus Chishuiella; species Chishuiella sp. The sequence continues at coordinate 144,166 of NZ_DAMCLZ010000004.1, read as the reverse complement.
AAAAAGTACAATCCTGGTATTCCATTAGATACAATACCTAACAAAAATCAAGAATTGATTGATTGGGTATTTGAAGCTCAAGAAGCGAACCCTAATCTTTTCTTAGCGATAAAAGGTGATCAAAAATCTGAATATAAACAATTCAAAACATTGATTGCTCAATTGCAAGAAAAGAATATGAATAAGTTCCAGTTAATTACATCTCAAGAATAATTATTAAGAAATTACAAAATGGCACAAATAGAAAGTCACGATGACGGTGGCGGGAAAAAAGTCCGCTCCAAAAAGAATTCGACGAAAGTCGACATGGCTCCTTTGGTTGATTTAGGTTTCTTATTAATTACATTCTTTATGTTTGCAGCGACTTCGATCAAACCAAACGTAATGAACTTGAATATGCCTCCAAAAATACCAAAAGATGTTGTACCTCCTACAGAGGTAAAAACTAAGAATTCGATTACAGTTATTGTTGCGAAGGATAACAAATTGTTTTGGTACCAAGAAGAGGCGAAAAATTTAAATGCTGGAAACTTAAATGAGACTGATTACTCAGCTTTACGTGAAATTATAACTAAAGCTGCAGCAGGAGCTCCTGATAAAGAGAAATTTACTGTAATTATCAAACCAATGGATGATGCAAGTTATGATAATTTAGTAAATGTGTTAGATGAAATGGAAATTACAAAGTCTACACGATACGGTATCGTTCAGATTGTACCTTTTGAACAAAAAGCGTACGACGAAAAAGTAGGTAAATAATTAGTTTAATTGTTAAATTTAAAAGAATAAAATGTCAGAAAATAACAAAAAACTAAAATCCTTAGACGAGATTGTATTTGAAGGTAGAAATAAAGCGTACGGAGCTTATGACTTGAGAATGTCTGAGAAAAGTACGTTATTGAAAGCTTTCATTCGTGGATTTGTAGTAATTGTAATATTAGCTTTCGTCGTTTTTGCATCAGGGACAGGATTGTTCTCTAGCAAAAAGAATAACGACGTTGTTGTTGATGTTCAGCTTGAAGATTTATCTTTACCAGAACCACCACCAGAAGAGGAGGAAGTGGTAGAGCCAGAACCAGAGCCAGAACCAGAACAACAAGAAAATCATTACCAAGAGGAAACGGCACAGGAGAAATTCGTAATGCCAGAACCTAAAGAACAACCTAAAAAAGAGGAAACTATTCCTCCAAAGGAAGAGTTGGTAGGTAAAGATTTATCTTTCGAAAAAAGAGAAGGTAAAGAGTCTACTGGTCAAACAGGAGGAGGACCAGTTAACTTAAATAAAGAAGCTCCTAAAAATACAACGCAAGCTCCAAAAACAGAAGATAAAGGAGATGCAGCACCTGCAACAGTTACTGCTCGTACTGCTGCTGTAATGGCTGTATATCCTGGTTGTGAAAAAGATGCTGCGAAAGGTAAACAACAAGCAACAGATTGTTTATCTAAAAAGTTAGGTGCTGATATCGGTGATGAGTTACAAGATTTTGCTAACGACGCAGCTGGTGAAGGATTATCAGGTGTTGTAGTTGCTAAATTAAGTTTCCAAATTGATACAAATGGACGTATTATTAGTATTTCTCCAATGGGTGATGCTAAATTAGGTCCAGAAGCAAAAAAAGCTTTACAACGTATTACAGATAGACAACAAAAAAGAGGAAAAACTATCAAGCCTGCACAAACAGAGGATGGTAGACCAGCTAAATTAAACTTTAGTATTCCTGTAAAAATGGCTATTGAGTAATCGATAAAAGTATATAAAAAAAAGAGGTTGAATTTTTCAACCTCTTTTTTTTATCTAAAATTCTAAATAATAAAAATCTCAGTAAATTTTTTACTGAGATTTTTGTTTTTTTATAATTGAATATTAAAATGAAAATCCATTTAATAAACTAATGTATCTTTCAATACCATGTTCTATTTCTGATAAATAAATATATTCATCAGGTGTATGAGAACGAGCAGAGTCTCCAGGTCCCATTTTTACAGTTTCAAAATTCATCATTGCTTGATCAGACATTGTAGGTGATCCATAAGTCATACAACCTAATTCAATTCCTTTCTGAACAATAGGATGATTTTCTGATATACGAGAAGAGTTTAATCGAAGAGATCTTGCTATAATATCTACTTTTGGTAAGTTATCTTTGATAATATCTACAACTTCTTGATTAGAATAAAGTTCGTTTACACGACAGTCAACAACTAAATTACATTCATCAGGTACTACATTATGTTGTTTACCTGCGTTTATTTGTGTAACAGTCATTTTTACTGGGCCTAACATATCAGAAATTTTTTGGAATTGATATGTATGAAACCAATTGATAACTTCTACGGCTTCACTAATTGCATTTATTCCTTCATTACGTGCAGCATGTCCTGTTTTTCCTTTTACAGTTACGTCCATTACAACTAATCCTCTTTCAGCAATAGCCATATCCATTTGTGTAGGTTCTCCAACAATTCCTAAATCTATTTTAGGTAGGTTAGGAAGAATACTTGCAACATTTAATTCTCCAGAACTTTCTTCTTCAGCTGTAATTGCTACAATTAAATTGAAAGGTAAATCTTCATTAAGAAAATTAATATAGGTAGCAAGTAAACTAACTGCAGATGCTCCTGCATCATTACTTCCTAGTCCAACTAATTTATCACCTTCAATAGTAGCCTTTAGAGCATCATAAGTCCATGAAGAGCCAAATTTTACTGTATCATGATGAGAATTTAGTAAAATAGTCTTTTTATTTTCATCAAAACCAGGATGAATACTCCATACATTGTTATTTTGACGATGAGCTGTAGCACCATGATCAGTTAAAAAATTGAAAATGATATCAGCAGTTTTATCTTCTTCTCCAGAAAAAGATTGTGTTTCGATTAATTGACATAATAAATCGACAGCTTTCTTTTTTAGAATAGCTAATTCTAACATAATATTGTTTTAATATCTGAATTAATGTTTTGGGCGTGTACTAAACATACATTTTTAACACCCGATTTAATAACATTGAATGAATTATCTAATTTGGGAATCATTCCTTCGAAAATTACACCTTCTTCTTTTAATTGCAAATATAAATTTTCGTTAATTTTAGGAATTAATGTAGAATCATCATTAATATCTTTTAAAACTCCAATTTTATCAAAAACAAAATTTAACTCAATTTCATTTTTAGTAGCTAATGCAACAGCGATTGTAGAAGTAATTGTATCAGCATTAGTGTTTAATAATAAACCATTTCCATCGTGCGTTATCGCACAAACAACAGGAGTTATACCTTGGTCAATCAATAATTGGAATAATTTTGTATTAATACTGTTTTCAGTTAAATCACCAACAAAACCATAATCAATTACTTTTACAGGCCTTTTAGATCCTCGTATTGCATTTCCATCTGCTCCAGATAAACCAAGTGCATTACAACCGAATTTTTGTAATGTAGAAACAATATTTTTATTAATGTTTCCAGCATATAAACCTGTAACAACTTCTAGAGTTGCTTTGTCAGTAATTCTTCTTCCATCAACCATTTTAGGTTCAATCCCAAGTTGATTTAACATTTTTGAAGCACCTTTTCCACCTCCATGAATAAGTACTTTTGGACCTTCTATTGTTGAAAACGTTTTTAAGAACTGTTCTAATTCTTGTTGGTTATCAATAATTCCTCCTCCTATTTTAAATATTTTCAGCATGTTAATAAATATAAAAAAATTGTTTGATTTTTTTGGTATGACAAAAATAAAGTATTTAACTTTGCATCTCAGTATAATAACTGAATATCTTATTGATTAATGGAAGAAATTACTGAAACTATTCTTCTCGATTATGAGAGTCGCTTTCTAAATGAAAGCAAAAAAGTCTTTTCTCATAAATTTTTTATGTGTGATGAAAAATTTTCATCTTTTTATATTTTTTCTCAATTAATCAATTTTCCCTTAAATTATGTATGTTAGAATAGCAAATGCAGATGATGCCATGTACACAGAATTGTTGTGCGAATGGTATGAAGAGTCCGCCCGTATGAGAAAGACGGGAATTGCTAAACGAAATCCTGTTTATCTTGAACGTAAAATGCGCAATGGAAATGCAGTGATTGCTTTTGATGATGAAGATCAAGTAGCAGGCTTTAGCTATATAGAAACTTACGAAGAAGAAAAATTCGTAGTCAATTCAGGTTTAATTGTTCGTACAGATTTGAGGAGTTCTGGAATTGGTAGAGAAATAAAACATGCAGTTTTTGAATTATCTCGTACAAAATTTCCTAAATCTAAAATCTTTAGTATTACAACATCTTTAGCTGTAATGCGAATGAATACTAAATTAGGATATAAACCAGTCACTTTTTCTGAACTAACACAATCAGATGAATTTTGGAATGGTTGTAAAAGTTGTAAAAACTATCATATCCTAATGGAAAACGATCGAGAGCGATGTATATGTACAGGTTTAGTATATGACAACCTTGATGATGATTATACAACTAAAACAACAGAAAGTAACGATAAAAAAAATATTGAATAAATATACGAACTAAGGTTTTTTTTTGTCTAAAATGAGTATATTTGCATAAAATATCGAATAAATATTCAAAATGAGTAATAAAAAATACAGATTTCAAATTATCAGAGATTTAATAACTGATCAGGAAATAAGCAATCAAGATGAATTATTAAAGAAATTAATTGATTTAGAAATCTCGGTTACTCAAGCAACTTTATCGAGAGATTTACGCGAATTGAAAGTTTCAAAAGTTCCTAATAGTTCGGGACAGTACATTTATCGCTTAACAGAGTCTAATGTTCCTTCAACAATTGTTACGCATAACGAAAAAGTATCTTTAGTTTTTTCTCAAAATATTGGAGTAATAAAAACTAAACCAGGTTATGCGAATCGAATTGCATTCGAAATAGATAATACATATTTTAAAACTATTTTAGGGACAATAGCTGGAGACGATACAGTACTGATAATAATGAAAGAAAACTGTACTAGAGAAGAAGTTACAGAAGAGTTAAGAAGAATTATTCCCAATATAAACAAATAGAACAAATGAGCAACAAAGCAGTTTTAGCTTACAGTGGAGGTCTGGATACATCATACTGTTTAGTTAATTTAACAAAAGAACAAGAAATGGAAGTACATACAGTAATTGTAAATACTGGTGGATTTTCTCAAGAAGAATTAAAAGATATAGAAACTAGAGCTTATGAATTAGGTTCTTCTAAACATGTAACAATAGATATTACAGATAAATATTATAATGATTGTGTACGTTATTTAATCTATGGTAATGTTTTAAAAAATAACACATATCCTTTATCTGTAAGTGCAGAGCGTATGTTTCAATCTATAGCAATCGCAGAATATGCTAAAGAAGTAGAAGCAGAATACATTGTTCATGGATCTACAGGAGCAGGAAATGATCAAATTCGTTTTGATGTTGCATTTGCAATTATTTCTCCAAATTCAAAAATTATTACTCCTATTCGTGATGAAAAATTATCTCGTCAGCAAGAAGTTGAATATTTACAGGCAAATGGAGTTAATTATAGTTGGGAAAAAGCAAAATATTCAATTAATAGAGGTATTTGGGGAACTTCTGTTGGAGGTGTAGAAACATTAACTTCTAATGAAGCTTTACCAGAAGAAGCTTATCCTACACAATTATCAAGAACTGAACCATCTGTAATTGAAGTAGAATTTGAGAAAGGAATTCCTGTAGCTTTAGATGGTGAAAAACTATCTCCAGTTGCTTTAATTCAAAAATTAAATGAAATAGGAGGTGAGTACGCAATTGGTCGTGATATTCATATCGGAGATACAATTTTGGGAATAAAAGGTAGAGTAGGTTTTGAAGCACCTGCTGCTTATCTTTTAATTAAAGCACATCATTTATTAGAGAAACATACCTTAACGAGATGGCAATTGTTACATAAAGATTCATTGTCAAACTGGTATGGTACATTATTACACGAAGCACAATATTTAGATCCAGTAATGAGAGATATAGAAGCCTTTTTAGAATCTTCTCAAAATCATGTTACTGGAAAAGTGAAAATACAATTAAATCCTTATCATTTTTCTATGATTGGAATTGAATCACCTTATGATATGATGCAGTCTAAAGTAGCTATTTATGGAGAAGAAAATGATGCATGGGATAGTAGAGACGCAAAAGGTTTCATTAAGATATTTGGTAATCAATTAAAGATTGTTCATAGTTTTGATTAATTGATTTAGTTAAAGTGGATTCATTAAATTGATTCCACTTTATTTTGGTTAAAAAAATAGATAAATAAGCACACAAAACATAAAATGGTAGACAAAATTAATATAAGTATTGTAGGAGGCGCAGGCTATACTGCTGGAGAGCTACTGAGGATATTGATTCATCATCCGAAAGTAAATGTCTCGTCAGTATACAGTACGTCGAATGCAGGTAACCCCGTTACTAAAGTACATGATGATTTATTAGGTGAAACAGACATCGTATTTTCGGATAAAATAGACGAAAATTCAGATGTCGTTTTTTTGTGCTTAGGTCACGGAAAATCTGCTGATTTTTTAAAGAATAATAAGTATGCTACTAAAACAAAGATTATTGATTTAAGCAATGATTTTCGTTTAAATGCAGATCATATCTTCGAAGATAGAACATTTACTTATGGGTTACCAGAAGTAAACAGAGAAGATATAAAGTCAGCAAAAAATATTGCTAATCCAGGATGTTTTGCAACAGCAATTCAATTAGCATTATTACCATTGGCTGAAAAAAATGAGATAAAAAATGATATACATATTAATGCTGTAACAGGTTCTACAGGAGCTGGACAAAGTTTATCTGCATCTACACATTTTAGTTGGAGAAATAATAATGTATCTTTTTATAAAGAATTTTCTCATCAACACGAAGGTGAAATTTATCAAACTCTTCATCAATTAGAAAAGGACTTTAACAATAAAGTTTATTTTTTACCAATGCGAGGAGATTTTGCTCGAGGAATTTTAGCTGGTGTTTATGTAAAGTCTGATTTATCTGAAGATGAGGCAAAACAAATCTTCAATGATTATTATAAAGATGAACCTTTTACTCACGTATCAGATACTCCAATTGCATTAAAGCAAGTTGTAAACACAAATAAATGTTTATTACATGTGCAGAAACAAGATGATGTTATATTAATTACATCTATTATTGATAATTTGACTAAAGGTGCTTCTGGACAAGCTGTAGAAAATATGAATTTAATGTTCGGTTGGGATGAAAAACTTGGACTTAGCTTGAAAACGGTAGCGTTTTAAGTTTAATGTTTAAAGTCTAACGGTAAACGATATGCAAGATTTTAGAAATATAAAAGTTTGGAGTGAGTCTCATCAATTAACATTAAAAGTTTATGAGATAACATCTGAATTTCCTAAATCTGAAATGTTTAATCTAACATCACAGTTAAGAAGAGCTTGTTTATCAATTCCAAACAATATAGCAGAAGGTTGTGGAAGAAATTCTGATAAAGATTTTTTACGTTTTCTTCATATCGCTTTAGGTTCTACAAATGAAACACTTTACTTATTAATCCTATCGAAAGATTTAAAATTAATAACAAACGAATCATTTTTAAAACTTGAAGATAAAGTTGAAAAAATAAAAGCAATGTTATTAGCTTTTATAAAAACAATTAATAATCGTTTAGCGTAAACCGTTAAACGTAAAACTAAAAAAAAAATGAAACTATTCGACGTATATCCATTAATGAATGTAACTCCGGTAAAAGCTAAAGATTGTATTCTTTGGGACGAAAACGGAAAAGAATATTTAGACCTTTATGGTGGTCATGCAGTGATATCAATTGGTCACTCACATCCATATTATGTAGAAAAAATTACAGAACAAATCAATAATATAGGATTTTACTCAAACTCAGTACAAATTCCAATTCAACAGGAATTGGCTGAGAAGTTAGGTAGAATTTCAGGTTATGAAGATTATACATTATTCTTATGTAACTCAGGTGCAGAAGCAAACGAAAATGCAGTAAAATTAGCTTCTTTTCATACAGGAAAAGACCGCGTAATTGCTTTTAATGGAGCTTTTCACGGGAGAACCTCAGGTTCAGTTGCATTAACAGATAATCCAAAAATTGTTGCACCATTTAATGCACATCATAAAGTATCTTTTGTAGATTATAACATTGATCAAATTAAAAAAATAATCGCAGGAGGAGATGTTGCAGCTATTATTTATGAGCCAATTCAAGGTGTAGGGGGAATCATTTTACCTACAGATGAATTTATTCAGGAATTGAGAAAGGTTTGTACAGATAACGGAGTAGTTCTTATTGCTGACGAAGTACAATGTGGTTATGGACGTTCAGGTAAATTCTTTGCACACCAACATTCTGATATTAAAGCTGATTTAATCACAATGGCAAAAGGAATGGGAAATGGATTTCCAATTGGAGGAGTTTTAATTTCTCCAGAATTCAAAGCTTCTTATGGGTTATTAGGAACAACTTTCGGAGGGAATCATTTAGCTTGTGCAGCTGCAGTAGCAGTTTTAGATGTTATTGACCAAGAAAACTTAATTCAAAATGCACAAGAAATAGGAGAATATATAGGTATACAACTTAATAAATTTCCTAAAATAAAAGAAGTTCGTGGAAGAGGATCTATGGTAGGAATTGAATTTGATTTTCCTATAGGGGAACTTAAAAACAACTTATTAACAAAACATAACATATTTGTAGGTTATGCAGGAACAAATGTTATCCGTTTGTTACCTCCTTTAACAATAACAAAAACATACGTAGATAAATTCATCAACGCATTACAAACAGAAATAAACATCATCATCAATGGATAAGAATGTAAAAATCGTCTTTCAGGACGGATTGGAAATTGAAGGTAAATCTTTTGGGGCTTATACTTCTGCTGCTGGAGAAATAGTTTTCAATACAGCAATGGTAGGTTACAATGAGAGTTTGACAGACCCTTCTTATAAAGGGCAAATAATGGTAATGACTTTTCCAATTGTAGGAAATTATGGAGTTCCAGATGATAACGCTTTAGTTGATGAAATTGAAGCATGGGTAGAATCAAATAAAATTCAAGTAACAGGATTAGTAGTATCTTATTATTCTGATGATTATTCACATTGGAATGCTATTCAAAAATTAGGAGATTGGTTAAAAGCTCATAATATTCCTGGTGTTTACGGAGTAGATACTCGTGCTATAACAAAAAAATTACGTGAAGAAGGTTCTACATTGGCAAAAATTGAAGCTGATGAGAAAATAGATTTTTATGATCCTAACGTTGTAAATTTAGTTGATGAGGTATCTATCAAAGAAGTAAAACGATACAATGAAGGAGCTGACATAAAAATCGTTTTAATTGATTGTGGAGTTAAAAATAACATTATTCGTTGTTTCGTTAAACGTGGAGTAGAAGTGATTCGAGTGCCTTGGAATTATGATTATTCAACATTAGAATATGATGGATTATTTATTTCAAACGGACCTGGTGATCCAGAAATGTGTGATGTAACAATAGAGAATCTTAAAAAATCTTTACAAGAAGATAAACCTATTTTCGGAATCTGTTTAGGAAATCAGTTAGTTAGTTTAGCAGCTGGTGCTTCAACATTCAAGTTAAAATATGGTCACCGTTCACACAACCAACCAGTACAATTAGTAGGTACAAAAAAATGTTTTATCACTTCTCAAAATCATGGTTTTGCAGTAGATGATTCTAAATTACCAGAAGGTTTCAAAACTTTCTTTACAAATTTAAATGATGGAACGTGTGAAGGAATTCGTCACGAGTCAAAACCTATATTTACTGTTCAATTTCACCCAGAAGCAATGGGAGGTCCAGTAGATACAGAGTATTTATTTGATGAATTTATATCAGAAGTAAAAAAATATAAAAACGCATAATCAGAATAACGATGTTAAAAGATATTAAAAAAGTATTAGTATTAGGATCAGGAGCTTTAAAAATTGGAGAAGCTGGAGAATTCGATTATTCTGGTTCACAAGCATTAAAAGCTTTAAAAGAGGAAGGAATACAAACTGTATTAATTAATCCAAATATTGCAACAGTACAAACATCAGAAGGAATTGCAGACGAAATTTATTTCTTACCTGTAACACCTTATTTTGTTGAAAAAGTAATTCAAAAAGAAAAACCAGACGGAATAATGGTTGCCTTTGGTGGGCAAACTGCATTAAACTGTGCGGTTGAATTAAATAAAAATAACATATTCGATAAATACAACGTTCGCGTTTTAGGAACACCAATTTCTGTAATTGAGTCGACTGAAGATCGTGATATTTTTATCGAAAAATTAGATGAAATAGGTGTTTTAACAGCTCGTTCAGAAGCTGTAGAAACAGTTGCAGATGCAATGGAAGCTGGTAAAAGAATTGGTTTTCCATTAATTATTCGTGCAGCTTATGCCTTAGGAGGTTTAGGTTCTGGTTTTGCTAATAATGATGAAGAATTATTAGAATTAGTAGAAAAAGCCTTCACTTACTCTAACCAAGTATTAGTAGAGGAATCATTAAAAGGTTGGAAAGAAGTAGAATACGAAGTAGTTCGTGATTCAGCAGATAACTGTATTACAGTTTGTAATATGGAAAACTTCGATCCAATTGGTGTACATACAGGAGAATCTATTGTAGTTGCTCCATCACAAACATTATCAAACTCAGAATATCATAAATTACGTGAAGTTGCTATTCGTACAATTCGCCACTTAGGAGTAATTGGAGAATGTAACATTCAGTACGCTTTTGATACAGTTTCAGAAGAATACCGTGTTATCGAAGTAAATGCTCGTTTATCTCGTTCATCTGCCTTAGCATCAAAAGCAACAGGTTATCCATTAGCTTTTGTAGCTGCTAAATTAGCATTAGGTTATACATTAGATGAATTAAAAAACAGCGTTACAAAAACAACTTCTGCAATGTTCGAACCAGCGTTAGATTATTGTGTGGTTAAATTACCTCGTTGGGATTTAAATAAATTTTACGGTGTACGTAGAAACATTGGTTCTGCGATGAAATCTGTGGGAGAAGTTATGGCAGTTGGACGTTCTTTCGAAGAAGCAATTCAGAAAGGTGTTCGTATGTTAGACATTGGTCACAGAGGGTTTGTAGCAAATGGATTTACAATTCCAGAAGGAGAATCATTAGACACTTGGTTAGCAGAACCAAATGACGAACGTTTATACGCAGTAACAGAAGCATTCAAAGCGGGATATTCTATCGAGAAAATTCATGATTTAACAAAAATTGATTTATGGTTCTTACAGCGTTTAGAGCGTATTTTTAATACTTCAAAAGAATTTGAAACTTTAGAAAGATTCGAACAGATTGATGCTGATTTAATTGGAAGAGCAAAGAAATTAGGTTTCTCTGATCAACAAATAGCTGTTTTAGTAAAAGGAGAAAGTGGAGTTCATAGAAATGAATTAACAGTTCGTGAATTACGTAAAAACTTCGGAATAAAACCAGTTATCAAACAAATTGATACATTAGCGGCAGAATTCCCAGCACAAACAAATTATTTATATACAACATATCACGGAACAGAAAACGATTTAACACCAGAAACAGAAAAAGCAGTTTGTATTTTAGGTTCTGGAGTTTACCGTATTGGTTCTTCTGTAGAGTTTGACTGGTGTGGAGTTAATGCAGCACAAACTGCTGGTAAAAATGGTTACAAAACAATCATCATCAATTACAACCCAGAAACAGTTTCTACAGATTATGATACTTCGGACAGATTATATTTCGAAGAATTATCTTTTGAGCGTGTTATGGATATCTTGGAATTCGAAAATCCTCACGGAACAATTATTTCTACAGGAGGACAAATTCCAAATAACTTAGCAATGAAATTGTATGACCAAAACATGCCAATTTTAGGAACTTCTCCTTTAAAAATTGATGATGCAGAAAACCGTCATAAATTCTCAGAGATATTAGATGAATTAGGAATCGATCAACCACGTTGGAAAGAGCTTTCTTCTTTAGAAGCAATTCACAAATTTGTTGACGAGGTAGGTTTCCCAGTTCTTATTCGTCCATCTTATGTACTTTCAGGAGCAGCGATGAATGTTGTTTCTAACACACATGAGTTAGATGCATTCTTGAAATTAGCAAAAGAAGTTTCACCAGATTATCCAGTTGTTGTTTCAGAATTTGTACAAGGAGCAAAAGAAATCGAATTAGATGCAGTTTGTCAAAATGGAGAAATTGTAGATTATGCAATTTCAGAACACGTAGAATTTGCAGGTGTACACTCAGGTGATGCTACAATGTATTATCCACCACAAAAAGTATATATCGAAACAATTCGTCAGATGCGTAAAGTAGCTGCTAAAATTGCAAAGAAATTCGAGATTAGTGGACCAATGAACATTCAGTTCTTATCAAAGAACAATACAGTTCGTGTAATCGAAACAAATATTCGTGCATCTCGTTCATTCCCATTTGTATCAAAAGTATCTGGAAACAACTTAATCGAAAAAGCAACAAAAGTTCTTTTAGGATTAGAAGTTGAAAAAGGAAACTCAGAAATCGTTTACGATTTAGATTATGTTGGGGTTAAAGCATCTCAATTCTCATTTACACGTTTACAAGGAGCAGATCCAGTATTATCAGTAGATATGTCATCTACAGGAGAAGTTGGTTGTATTGGAGATACAGCAGAAGAAGCATTGTTAAAATCAATGTTATCTGTAGGATACAAAATTCCAGAAAAAACAATATTAATTTCTGGAGGACCAATTGAATCTAAAGTTGCATTATTAGGATCAGCAAAACAATTAATCGCAAAAGGTTATAAAATTTATGCGACAGAAGGAACACACAAATTCTTTACAGAAAATGATGTTTATTCTACATTAGTTTATTGGCCAAGTGATAATAAAGAACCAAATGTAAAAACATATCTACACGACCATAAATTTGATATGGTTATTAACATTCCGAAAAACTTAACAAAAGCGGAATTAGATAACGATTATCAAATTCGTCGTACAGCGGTAGATTTCAATATTCCATTAATTACAAATGCACGTTTAGCTGCGGCTTTCATTAATGCATTTACTCAATTATCTATCGATGATTTGAAAATTAAAACATGGAATGAATACAGAAACAAGTAATACGTTTTAAGTTATAAGTTTTAAAGCCTCGCATTGCGAGGCTTTTTTTTGTTTTATAGAATATTGTAATTTAGTAGAAATACTTAGAGAAATTTATGTTCAAATCTTTACAATTAAAAACTGATATAACAAAAGAATACATTACGAATGAAGAAGATAATAATCTTGATAATTTATCTCGTATAAACATATTTATTGGACCGAATAATTCTGGTAAAAGTCGATTTCTGAGAGATTTGTTTATAACAAAAGAGCACTTATTTGATAAGGAATCTATAAATATGAATCAATATGATTTGAAGTTAGATTCTCTTTTTAATGAATTAAAAATATATGATTATGAAAGTGTTATAAATTTAGAAATCTTGTGTTCAGAAGAATTTAATGATTTAAAGACAATAAATGATTTAATAAATAATTGTAAGGATTTACAAGGAATTGGTGATAATAGTTTAAAAAACCATGTTAAAGTAAAGATAACAAATTCAAAAATAAACTCAAGAGAACTTGTTAATATAAAAGACACAATAGTTACAAAGACTAAAGAGTTAATAAATTTATTAGAAAATTCTAAAAAGAGAATGTATATACAAAATTCTATTTACATTCCAATTCTTCGTGGATTAAGAAGTATAAATTATCAAAATGGAGAGTTCACAAGAGAAGATTTTTATTATGAGAGGACTATCAGAGATTATTTTAAAGAGTCAAAAACAGAATTTAATAAAGAAGAATCTACTAAATCTATTTATACTGGATTATCATTGTATGATGATGTTCAGAAACTTTTATTAGGAAATCATGAACAGCGAAAATTAGTAAAAGATTTTGAAAGCTTCTTGAGTGAAACATTTTTTCAAAATAAAGAAATCACAATTATTCCAAGATTAGAAGAGAAAGATGTTTATATACATATTGAAGGAGATGATGAAGATAGACCAATTTATAATCTAGGTGAAGGCGTACAAGCAATTATTATTTTAACATATCCATTATTTTTTAATAAAGGAAAGAACTTAAAAGTTTATATAGAGGAGCCAGATGTTTATTTACATCCAGGATTTCAACGTATTTTGATCGAAACATTATTGAAAACTAAAGGATTTAAAGACTTCCAATATTTTTTTACCACACATTCCAATCATTTTTTAGATATGACATTGGATTATCAAAAAATATCTGTTTATAAGTTTTCTAAGGATGATGGACAATTTTATATTGATAATATAGATAATCCAGATATTACATTATTGGAACATTTAGGTGTTAAAAATTCTTCAGTTTTTCTCACAAATTGTACTATTTGGGTAGAAGGAATTACCGATAGAATTTATATTAGAAAATATTTAGAACTCTATCAAGAAAGTGATAAAGTTGAAAAATACTTTGAAGATGTGCATTATTCTTTTGTGGAATATGGAGGGAATAATATTACACATTGGAGTTTTTTAGACAAAGAAGAAAAATCGATTGATGTAAAAAAATTGTGTGGTAAATTATTTTTGATTTCAGATAATGATAATGCCAAAGCAGGTTCTGAAAAATATAAAAGAATACAACAATTAAAAGAAAATTTAGGTGATAGATACTATTGTTTAAATGTAAAAGAAATAGAAAACTTATTAACTAAAGAAAGTTTATTAAAAACCTTGAAATTTATTGATAAAGCAAAAGATAAAAACTTAATTAAAGTTAAAAATAATAAACAATTTAAAGGAAATTCTGCTGTAGGAACTTTTATAGATAAGAATATAGATGGCTTAAACAAAAATTATGCTAATAAGAGTGGCACAATTAAAGATAAGGTTCAATTTGCTCAAGGAGTTGTAAATGAAATTACTAGTTTTGAAGATGTTAGAGAGGAAGCAAAAATCTTAACTGAAAAACTTTATAATTTTATTTCAGCTAATAATAATTCTTAGAAATAAAATCCTTCATTTTGAGTGGAATTCTGTAAGAATTTTGTACCGAAAAATAAGTAAGGATTTAAACTTTTTTTCATCAATCAATTACGAATGTCAATCTGAGCTTGTCGAAGATTTTATCCTTTTTTATCTAGTTTTAGTTTACTGTAATTTTAAGAAAAACATTTCGACAAGCTCAATGTGACAATATGTTCTAAGATAAAAACTTGCAATAGCGATTGACGTGGAAATCCTTTTTACGAAACGATTTAGTGTAGTAAAAAGATTGCAATAAAAAGCGAGGTTCGTCAGGAATTGCCCAAATAATATATTTTCTAGTGAATAAAAAAAATCCATTCAATTGAATGGATTTTTTTAGAGTGTTATGTATTCTTATTAAAATTCAGCAAAAAAAGCTTCTACTTTTTCTACTCCATTTGCATCAAGAGAAGATAACAATTCAGTTTTGATTGTTGTAATATCTTTCTTCTTTGCTTTTTTCAGGATGTTTTTAGATGTTGATAAAAATGTATCAATGTTTTCTAATCCACGAGTTTTTAAGAAATTTTCTTCTGTATTTTTTAATTTAGTATAGACTTGGATTAGCATTTTGCATTGTTCCAAAGCCAAAGTATATTGCTCTACAGTTTCTAATGTAAGCATATAATGCAACATTAACTGTACAGAAGGCATGTTACGTTGGTGACCAAATTGCGTGTATTTTTCTAAAGCAATACCAAACGCTTCTTGGCTGCGTTCTACGTTATTATTTAGTGTAGATGATATAACTACATTGAACCAATCGTCGGAATTATTAGAATTTTCAGCCAATTCGAAAAATGATTTTTCAGCATTTTCGAAATCTTGTAAACTATAATACGATAATGCAATTAATTTTTTTGCATCGTATAATTGTTTAGGATCTTTGGCATCTAACAAACCTTCGCAAACTTTTATACACATTTCGAAATTATTGTTTCCAAATAAATCTCTGGCTGTATTTAGAAGCGAATTGGTAGCATTTTTTTCTAATGCTTGTTCGTACATATACTGACGAGCTCTTAAAACATCTTCGTATGTGATATAATCGTAATTGATTTTCATATTGTATTCTCTGAGTTAATTTTCAACTAAATTAATTAAATCTTTTTATTATTTATCATTTTTTAATAAATAACGTACAACGGTTTCAGCTGCATGTAATCCAAATAAACCAGGCATCCATGAATTAGTTCCATAAAAAGATTTTTTATAATTGGAACCATCGGTTAATTTTAAAGAAGATTCGTCGGCTTCTTCTGTAGAAAAAACAGCTTTTACACCTTTGTTTATTTTTTCTTTTTTCAGACGTTTTCTTATTTGTCTTGCTAATGGACAAACTTCTGTTTTCGAAATATCTTTTACAAAAACTTTAGAAGCAAGCATTTTTCCTCCAGCACCCATGTTACTGATAATTTTTACTTTTTTACGTTTTGCAGCAACAATAAGATTGATTTTTGGAGATACAGAATCAATACAATCCATGACATAATCATATTCATTGGTTACAATTTCGAAAGTACGTTCTGGGGATAAAAATTCGTTGATGCGAGTTAATTCTAATTCAGGATTAATATCCATTAATCGATCACCAACAACATCAACTTTATGCTGACCAATGGTAGAATGTAATGCAGGTAATTGTCTGTTGATATTAGAAATATCTACAGTATCTCCATCAACAATTGTCATTTTTCCTACACCAGCACGAGCAATAAATTCTGCTGCAAATGATCCTACACCGCCTAAACCAACGATAAGAACATTGGAATTTTTTAGTTTATCTAAACCTTCTTTTTTGAATAATAATTCAGCTCTTTCTTGCCAAACTGCCATTTAAATTATTTTTTATTGTGATTGAACTTCATAGCCTAAAACATTTTTCCAATTATCAGCTTGTTGAAGTTGTAATTCTTTGATTGATACCTTTCTTATATCTGATGCAAAAGTATAAATATCTTGAATAGAAATTTCACTTGCATCATTTTCTATGAAAAAATTATTTGGAAAAAGGTTTGCAAATATAGTTTGTAAGTTTTTGTTTTTAAGAAGATTTTTTCCAAAAGATACATAACAATTTTGTTGTAAAATTTGATGAAGAATCTGTTCGTTTTTATTAAATCCATGAAAAATAAATGGAATTGTTATTTTCATGCTTTTACGAATATGTAAAATTTCTTGATAAGAACGTACAGAATGTATGATTACAGGAATTTTATGTTCCTCTGCAATTTGTAATTGTTGTTTAAAAACAGTAATTTGTAAGTCGAAATCAATAGCACACAATTTATCTAAACCAATTTCTCCAATTGCTAAACAATTTTCTGTAGAAATTTTTTGTTTGATGATTTTTAGTTCTTCATCAATTAATTCTTCTTTAATATAGATTGGATGAATTCCAATAGAGAAGAGATTATTATTGTGATTCCAATGCAACGGATATTGGTTATATAACTCTATTGTATCATTAGAGCTAGATAAATGATGTGTATGAATATTTAAAAACATGTCTCTAATTTAATCTTTTTTACGAAATTTGATAAATATAAAAAAGGTCTAGAATATAGAGATCCGAAAAATTATGAGTAATACAATAGACGAAGCATCAAATGCAAAAATGTTAAAATATTTGCCATGGCTAGCTGCAATGGCTTTTTTTATGCAGGCATTGGATGGAACAATTCTTAATACATCATTACCAACAATAGCAAAAGATTTAGGTAAATCTCCTTTGGAAATACAATCTATAATTGTTGCTTATACATTAACTGTTGCATTATTAATTCCAGTTAGTGGTTGGTTATCTGATAAATATGGAACTAAAAAAATATTCCAAATTGCCATTTTTACTTTTACATTAGGTTCTGTTCTTTGTGCATTTGCAACTACATTACCTTTTTTAGTTATATCCCGAGTAATACAAGCAATAGGAGGATCTATGATGGTTCCTGTGGCTCGACTAGCAATATTGTATGCCTACCCTAAAAGAGAATTATTAAAAGTTATAAATTTTATTACAATACCAGGATTAATAGGTCCACTTTTAGGCCCTAGTTTAGGTGGTTTTCTTGTTGATGCACTTTCTTGGCATTGGATATTTTTGGTTAATATTCCTTTTGGAATTATAGCTCTATGGATGACAACATTTGCTATACCAGATTTTAAACACCCTGTTTTTAAATTTGATATTAGAGGAATGATATTATTTAGTGGAGGAGTTACTTTTCTTACATTATTAATGGAATTGGTATCTTCTAGAGTAATTGGCTACCAAATGGTAATTGCACTTGCTGTTATTTCAATTTTTCTTATAGCACTTTATATTTATCACGCTAGAAAAAAACAGCATCCATTAATTGATTTGAACTTATTTAAAATAAGAACTCTTAAAATAGGGATTATAGGGAATCTGATTACAAGATTGGGAATAGGAGGAATGCCTTTTCTTACACCATTATTATTACAAGTTGGTTATGGGCATTCTGCAGTTGTTGCTGGTTTGATGATGATTCCTGCTGCTATAAGTAATATGTTGGCAAAGTCTTTTGCTGTTCCTATAGTTAGTAAATTTGGTTACAGAAAAACTTTAATTTGGAATACAATTGTTCTAGGTTTAGTGATTTGTATGTTTTATTTGATGAGAGCAGATACTTCAATTTATTATATCATTCCATTGATGATATTAAATGGTTTCTTTAGTTCAATTCAATTTACTGCAATGAATACTTTATCTTTAGCAGATTTGGATGAAAGAACTTCTAGTGAAGGGAATAGTTTACTTTCTGTAACACAACAATTATCATTAACTTTTGGAATTTCTGTTGCTGCACTTATTTTAGGGGTATTTAGACAAATGGATAGTATAAATAATGGAGAGCAAATAGAAGCTTTTCGTTATGCTTTTTTAACAATGGGAATTTTGACTGTTTTATCCAGTTATATCTTTTTTCAATTAAATTCAACTGATGGGCAACAAATGTCTAGAAAAAGAGTACATGAAGAATAATATATTATAGTATAAAAAAGGTCGAAATTTATTTCGACCTTTTTTATAAAAATTATTTTAATTCTTCTAATTTACTTTCTGCATTCCAAAGTTGGAAATATTTTTCTTTTTTATTCAATAAATCTTGATGTTTTCCTTCTTCAATGATTTTTCCATTTTCCATCACACAAATTTTATCAGCACCTATAATTGTTGATAAACGATGGGCTATAACTAAAACAATTTTCTCCTTTACCAATTCATCAATTGCTTTTTGAATAGCCAATTCACTTAAAGAGTCTAATGATGAGGTTGGTTCATCTAAAATAATGATAGGACTATCTTTTAATAAAGCTCTAGCAATAGAGATACGTTGTTTTTCGCCGCCAGATAGACTATTACCCATTTCTCCTAAATGTGTATCATAACCTTTTGGTAATTGCATAATAAAATCATGACATTGAGCTCTTTTAGCAACTTCTATAATTTCTTCTTTTGTGGCATTAGTTTTAGCCATTCGAATGTTATTTTCGATAGTATCATCAAATAAGTAAACTTCTTGAAAAACAACCGAAATTTTATTCAATAAGTCTTTTGTTTTATACTCTTTAATGTTTTGTCCACCAATGGTTATATTACCTTGTGTGACATCTGCATAACGCATAACCATTCTAGTTATGGTAGTTTTTCCCGAGCCAGAAGGACCAACAAAAGCAACAATAGATTTTTCTGGAATATGAAGATTTATATTATTTAGAGCTAATTGCTCAGTTCCATTATAATTGAAATTTACATTAGAAAATGTAATATCATTATTATGACTTATAGTTGCTATTTCTGGTTCTGGTAAAGATTTTATAGCAAACATTTCATTCATTTTTTTTACTCCATCTTCAATTAGGCTAAAAAACATTGTCATAGGAACAAAACTAGAAATCAGTTCAGAAAAACGAATTACAATAATCATAATAGCAATCATAATCATAGCTTCGCTATTATCAAAAAGTACTAAACAAATTCCTATTCCTAATGTCAGTAAAATTCCTGTTTCTAGGATAGAAGCAATTAATAAGTTTGGTTTAGCTCCTTTTCCATGACCATAAGCTTGAACTTGTTCTACTTTATCAATTGTTTTACTTAATCGTTCAATAATTTTATCAGCCTCATTCGTTGCTTTCAAAATACCTAATCCTTGTATGTATTCTATCGATTCTGAATTTAATTCAGCATGAACTTCATTTAGATATTTCATTCCTCTGTCAAATGCAGGTTTTCTCCATCTGTAAAAAGGTATGATAGAAGGAAAAATGATTAACATAACTAATGCAATTTTCCAATCAAAAAATAAAGCAGTTATACTAACAGTTAATGGAGTTAAAACTCCGTACATTAGGACAGAACCAATGGTAAGAATAAAAAGAGTTAATTCGTCAACATTATTACTGATAATAGCTCCCCATTGACCTGAACGTTTTTTATTTAGTTCTTCTAATGGAATTTCTCTGAATTTATTCCCTAGTTTTTTTCTTAATTCATACTGAGCCAATGATGAATAACCATTGTAATCATAATTTTGACCAATCCATCTTAAAATAGAACTGATAATAACAAATATAAACGCAATGAAAACCCATTGCATCGCATTTTCGAAATCTTTTTTTCCTAATGAAATAAATAGAGGAAAAAAACATGTATAGGCGAATCCTTGAGTAATAGATGATAATGCAATGAATACTAACGATTTTTTAAGTCGTGTTTTTAATGGACCAATTGCGTTAAGTATTTGTATAAAAATTTTTATATCTGGAAGAATATTTAACATGATTTTTAATTTTTATGATGAATGAGAAGCTTTGATATGCCAATTTCTAGCTTGTTGATAAGATTCCCACATTGCAGTATATTTCCCGTTTATATCAATCAAATCTTGATGATTTCCTTTTTCTATAATTTTTCCTTTTTCTACTACAACAATTTGATCAGCATTTTTAATCGTTTCTAATCTATGAGCAATCATAATAACAGTTTTATCTTTCATTAAATTTTTGAAAGCTTTCATTAATTGATATTCATTTTCGGTATCAGAAAATGATGTTGCTTCATCTAAAACAAGAATAGGTTTATCTCTTAAAATAGCTCGAGCAATTGCTAATCGTTGTTTTTGACCACCTGAAAAATTATTTGCTCTTTCTTGTAAAAAAGTATCATATCCAAGAGGTAAACTCATTATTTCATCATGTATTTGAGCTGATTTTGCTGCTGCAATAACTTCATCCATTGTTGCAGTATTATTGCCCATTTTAATGTTATTTGCAATTGTATCAGAAAAAATGAAGCTATCTTGAAAAACAAATGAAAGATGATTAAGTAGTACATCAGATTTTAAATCACGAATATCTTTTTGTCCAATTTTTATTACGCCTTCTTGTATGTCCCAAAAACGGGGGATTAATCTAGCTATTGTTGATTTTCCTGCTCCAGAAGATCCTGTAATTGCAGTAAATGTTTTTGGAAGAACTGTAAAATTAATAGTATCTAAAGCTTTTTCTTCTCTTCCAGAATATGTAAAAGAAACATTTTCGAAAGTTATACTTGCATCTTGCGGTAAGATGTTTTCTTTTGTTGTTTCTGTTAATGGCTCCACGTTTAATAATTCATCAATTCTTTTTGCACTAATTTCAGAGCGAAGAATAATATTCATTAAAGTTCTATATGGAAGTATAGATTCCATCATTCCAGTTCCTAATAACAAAGTAGACACTAGTCCTAAAAAACTAATTTGATTATTTGTATACCAATATGTCCCAACAATAAGGAGAATAATAAATGTAGGTAAAGGGTTTAAGATAAGCATAGATAATTTAGCTCCTAAACCATTTTGCTTATACCATTTTGTAATAATACCTAAAAAGTTTTTTAATGCAGTATCAAATTTAGAAAAAGAAGTTTTTCCTCCATCAAATACTCTAACAACTGGCATTGCTTGTACATATTCTATAACAGAAGCATTAATAGCTTCTCGTCCTTTATTGAATTCTCTAGAAACTTCAGCACTATTTTTCATAATGAAAGTAAGTAAGCTAAGTCCTATAATTAAAATAGCTAGACATATTAAAGCAATACGATAATCGAACCAGAAAAGAGCAATTAAAGTAAAAACTGGAAATGCATAAGTTCTGGCATATAATGGTGTACTATCTGCAGCAAAGCCATGTAGTTGACGAACATCTTCGTTTAATACTTTTGTTAATGCTCCAGAACCATGCTCGGTAATATACCCCAAAGGTAGAATAGCTAAATGTTTTGCGATTTTTTTTCTTAAAAGAGCTTCTAATTTGAATGCAGCATAATGAGAAACATCAAATGCTTTTAATCGAAAGAAATACCCAAAAGTTGTACAAAGTAGCATACCTAAGAAATAATATAAAATATTTTCTCTGTTATTAGAAAAAAGAGCATCAATTAAATAGCTAAGAAAAACTAAATTAAGTACAATAGAAAAAGAAGAAACACTAGAAAGAAACATGGCCCAATTGATTTTATTTCTAATAGGTGAAATAATCAACCATAGCGTTTTTGTTTGTTTCATATTTTATAATTTTTAAAATAATAAAATCGGTGTACACTTTTGGTATACACCGATACAATTAATTAAGATAATTTTTTTGAATAAAAAATTAGTTTTGTTTTAGCTTAGCTAATCCCCAAACTATACCTCCAGATGTAATGTTGAAAGCTTGTTTAGCAGAATTAGTTCCGTCTAAAACATAGTATCCATTATTACCATTTCCATTAACTACTCTAAAATATACTTTGTTATCTATTGTAGTAATATTTTGAGCATTTTGGAATGAGTAAGTTGTAGAAGGGATATTTGCAATTTTTTGTGGTCCAGCTGCTATATTTTCTTTGTCAAATGAGTAATAATCATAAATAGCATCTCCTGTTAAACCAGTAAATGTAAGTGCTTTTGATCCCCAAGAAGTATAAAGTTTACCATCTTTTACAGCAACAGTACTTATAGAAGAATTTGTAGAATAATCACTTGCTTTAATAATCCAGTTTTTATCAAAATCTGTTTCGTCAGCTTTTATACGAACAATTGCAGATGTATTTGTACCTCCTGTTTTTCCAAACCCATGAGAACAAATGTATAATGCACCGTCATCACCCATTGCCCACATTTGATTAGCATTTCCTGGGTATCCTACGTAGTTGATTCTTGTGTCACGAATAGTTTTTTCGTATTTTAAAGTAGCGATATCAATTACAGCAATATCAACAAATCCTCTTGGATCATCGATAGAAAAACTTCCTTTTCCAGCTAGAGATCCATATACAATATCAGCATATAGTTTTCCATTTTTTGTAGCAATGAAATGAGTTCCTACAGCTTGGTATGGACCATATTCTGTTGTAGAAAGAGATGTTAAGTCAATTTCTCCTGTACGTTGCATTGTAGAAGGATTGAAAATTTGTAACTTCATTAATCCTCTATCTGTATCAGCATAGAATCCTGTTGTTTCATTATGAACATAGAAATTAGAAGACATTCCTTTAATTTCTCCATCTTGAATTAAATTTCCATTAGCATCTAAAGAATAACGTAAAATACCATCATCAGTAGATTGAACTCTACCTAATTGTAAACGTTGAAAAATCCATTTACCGTAATATTTAATTCCGTTTGCTTTTACAGAAAGAGAACCTTCTTTTATATTCGAAAAATCGCCTTCTGGTAAAGCTGAAAATGCAGAAAGATATCCAACATAAGGACTAACACTTAAATCTCCAGTAAGAATTACATAGTCGTTCGTTTTTGTTTCAGGAACTGTTGTAGAACCACCATCATCATCAGAACTTGAACATGATGAAAGTGTTAATAATCCAGCTAAAACGAAAGCTGAAATTTTACCTAATTTCAGAAATTTATTTGTTTTCATATTTATAGTTTATATTATTTTATAATGATACATTTATTTTAAAATGGATATTAAATCCTTCATTTTGTATACGATAGTTGTCATATATTTTTGAATTAAAAATATTTCGAGCTTCTACCCCAAATCCTAATGTTTTTGATGGTTTCCAAGTAAAACCAGCAGAGTGTAAGTTTTGACTAGGAATAGTGTAAGCATCAACATTTATTTTTGGAGAACCAGTTAATCCTAAAAAACCTTTTGGTTCATACGCTTTAGGAATGTAGTCTAAGTAGTATTCTCTTACGAATCCATAATTCCAATAAAAACTAAATTGATCTCCCTTTTTGATAACATTTTTAAAGTGAGTATATGCGCTTAAATTAGCAAAGAAATAAGGGGTGTTTCTTAAGCGAGAACCTTCGTAAGTAGGATCTTTTTGATCTACTAACCTGAAATCTTGGTAAGTGAAATTTCCTTTAATTTCTAACCAAGGTAAAAAATGGTATGAAGCATCCATTTCAACTCCTAGCCCTTGTACTTTACTTACATTTAGATAGTTTCCATAAATTCCAGTACTTACTAATAAAATCATATCTTGTGTTCTTCTAAAAAATAAGTTAGCTTCATAAGAAAACTTATTTTTTTTGCTGTAGTTAACGCCAAGATTTACATTATAACTTTTTTCTGGATTTAAAGAAAAATTACTATTGATGAAATTTCCATCTCCAAAAAATTCTTCTTGTTCAGGTAATCTTACAGCAACTTCTCCAGAAAGACGAGCAAATAAATTTTGGTTGAATTGATATTTTAAAGCTTCAGAAGCTCCCCATTTATTGATGCTTTTTTTACGACGACCTTCAGTATCAGAAACTCTAGAAGCTTCAACTCCTTCAGTATTCAGTGTATAATATTTAGCGGCTAAATCATTTACTAATTTTCCGTCAAGAAGATTTATTCTATATCCTAATCCTAAAACCCATTTTCTATATTTATTTTTTGCAGATAATAAGTCTAAGCCAGAAACAGGAAATTTATCTCCATAAGGATCAGATCCAGTACGATTGGTTGACGAATAAGTTGAATTTAACTCTAAAGATGAATAATCATTTAATGCATAATTAAGATTTGTTCTAGAAACAAAATTTGAAAATTTTAATTTCTGTAAACTACCATTCATTGTTGATTCTCCGTTTCTCGCAGCTACTTCATGAAATTGACCATACCAATCATAATACCCTTTTGCAACGTCAGTAAATTTTGTATGTAAATTATTGTAAACGAAAAATTGATCAAATTTTAATCGGTCGTTCAAAAATTTCTTTTGATAGCGTAAAGTAGGAATAATAGAATACATTTCTGTTGTTACAGCTCCGAAAGGATAATTCATTGTTAATCCATAATTACGATCCTTGCTTAATGTAAATGCAGTTACAGTAAAACGAATATCATCTGCCCAAGTTTTATTTCTTAAACCTGTGTATACTTCACCAAATGCATTATTAAATTTATTATGAAATAAGCGATGCGTTTCTATTTTAGAATTTGCGGTTTCAGAATCATTTACAGGAACATCAACTTTGTAGTCATTATCTGAATAATTATAGAAAAAATTAAGACCATTGTACCAACCATTTTTATCATTCCTATTATATAAATTAGCCGTAAATCTATGCGTGTTAAATGAACCAATTTGATAAGATAAATCTGCTGAATTAGATTTTTCGGGAACTCTTGTTACAATATTTACAGCTCCTCCTAGTGCATCTGCTCCTAATTCTACAGGGACAATACCTTTATATATTTCTATTCTATCAATACTATTTGGAGGAACAATAGAAAAGTTGAAAGCATTTCCTAAATAATCCATAGGAATACCATCTCTAAAATATTTAATAGAATTTCCTTGAAATCCATTTAGAATAATATTTGCTCGTGTGCCTAAACCTCCATCCTGTTTTACTCTTACTCCAGTTGTACGATTCATAAGATCGATAACAGAAGAAGATTGATCTCTTAGATTTTTCATGTCTAAGACATTAGCTCTTATTGGTTGCTTGCTAACTTTTTCACTAAGATTAGTTTTTTCTAAAATGACTTCTCCTAATTGATATAATTTAAGAGAGTCTTCTTGACTATAAAGTGGGGAAGAAGCAAAAACAACAGCAAGTAAAAAAAACTTGTTCATTACTTTTATCTGTGTTAATTAGATTAATAATCGTAAAATTTTATATTGAATTTCACTCAGCAAAAGTAGACACATTGTAAATCCATCACTGACGTTAAAAGGATTATAAGTGACGTTAAAAGGATTATTATTTAGGCCAAATAAAAATAAGTGAATTGGATTAATACCTTTGCTTGCAAGTTGTAAAAGTGAAATATTTAAATGTAAATTTTACTTTGTAGAAGATAGAAAAAATGTTTTTGAAAAGATTGAAATTTCCTATTTGGTGTGCTATTTTAGGAATAATTTTATTGTTGGTTTTCGGTTTTTCAGTCAGTTTGGGGGCTGTAAAAATTCCTTATGAAAAAGTATATGAGTTGCTTTGGTTAAAGTTAATAAACAATGAACAAACAATAAGTGATGTACAAATGAATATTCTTTGGCAACTGCGATTTCCTAGAATATTTATGGCAATGATTGTTGGAGTGGGGTTGTCTTTATGTGGAGTAGTAATGCAAGCTATGGTGCAAAATCCTTTGGCAGATCCTTTTATAATAGGAGTTTCATCTGGAGGATATTTAGGAGCTGTTGTATTTATAATGGTTGGAACTTGGATTCCTTTTTTTAATAATAATTTAGCAATAGAATTATCAGCATTTTTAGGTGCTTTAATAGCTTCATTATCTGTATTATTTCTATCATCTTATAAATCCAAAATATCAACTACAAAATTAATTTTATCTGGTATGATTGTTAATGCAGCATTCCAAGCAATTGCAAATTTTTTAGTTGCACTTTTAGGAAATCAAGATACAATTACTCGTATATCTTTTTGGACAATGGGATCATTAAGCTCTATACAATGGAATGATCTTACAATGCCATTGGTTTTGGTTTTCTTAAGTTTTATATTTTTTTGGTCACAATACAGACAGTTAAATGCTTTTTTACAAGGAGATGAAATTGCAATAACATTAGGGTTGAATGTACATTTATTAAGAACAATTTATATTATTATTGTTTCCTTAATTGTAGGTTTTCTTGTTTCTAAAACTGGTATTATTGGTTTTGTAGGATTAATTGTTCCACATATAGGAAGAGCTATTTTTGGATCAAATCATAAATACTTAATACCTATTTCATGTTTATTAGGTGCAATATTTATGATGATAGCTGATACTGTTTCTCGTTCATTAATGGGATTCAAAGAATTCCCTATAGGAATATTTACATCATTAATAGGAGCAATATTTTTTGCATACATTATGATTAAGAAAAATTATTCATATTCTAATTAATTTCAGATGGAAATACAAATTGATCAATTAAAAGTTGATTTAGCTGGAATTAATATTCTTCAATCAATTGATCTTCATGTAAAATCTAAACAATTTGTTGCTTTACTTGGTCCAAACGGAAGTGGTAAATCAACATTATTAAAATCGGTTTATCGTGTTTTGAAACCGATTAAAGGAGAAATTAGTATTGATAATCAACCAATAAAATCATTTTCTTCAAAAGAGCTTGCAAAACAATTATCTGTTGTTAGTCAATTTCAATTATTTGCATTTGATTTTACTGTAGAAGAAGTTGTACAAACAGCAAGAATTCCTCATAAAAAGTATTTACAAAAAGATACTGATTATGATAAAGAAATTGTTCTTAATGCATTAGAAAAAACAGGTTTAATTTCTTTAAAAGATAAAAAAATTACAGCTTTATCTGGAGGAGAAAAACAACGATTAGCTTTAGCTAGAGCTATCGCTCAGGAGGCTGATGTTATGATATTGGATGAACCAAGTAATCATTTAGATATAAAATATCAAATGGAAGTTCTTTCAACAATAAAAAATATGAATGTTACAGTACTTACAGCATTACATGATTTGTCTTTAGCAGCTAAATATTGTGATTATATTTATTTTATAAAGAAAGGTAGAATAGTTTATCATGGTTCAATTGATGAGGTTTTAACAAAAGAAATTATTCAAGATGTGTACGAAGTAGACTGTGAAGTTTTTCGTCATCCTACGACACAAAATATATGTATTAGTTATTATTAAAATAGTAAAAAATGAAAAAAATAAGTTATATAATTACTTTCTCTTTAGGAGTTATATTGTTTTCTGCATGTAACAAAAAAGAAAAAATTGAAACGCCTACAACTCAAACTAATTTTCATCAAGAGTTTGATTCATATGATATGGATGGAAAAGTATTTCCTCAAAAACTAGATAAAGTTCCAGAACGTATTGTCGTAAATAATCTTTCTTGTACAGAAATCTTATTAGAATTAGGTTTGAAAGATAAAATTGTAGGAATACTACAATTGGATAATAAACCAAATGGAAAGTGGAAAAATGAACTGAGTCAATTGAAGGTTATTGGTGATAAAATGAAAACCAATAAAGAAGTTATAGCAAGTTATCAACCAGATATTTTTATTGGATCAGGTAGAGGACTTAATGAAGCTTTTCAAGGAACTATAGATAGTTACAATCAATTAGGAATTCCTGTTTATTCTCAAAGAGCAAGTATTAATCATAATTCACCTACTTTATTAACAATTATAGAGGATGTGAAAAATTTAGGGAAAATTCTTAATGTTGAAGATAAAGCAAATACTTATGCTGATCAACTAAAGAAAAAATATGATAATATTTTAGAACAAGTCAAAAGCGTAAAAAATGTAGAGAAACCTTATACTGTGTTGGCTATATATTCAATGGATATTAATAAAAAAAGATATAGCGTTCCAGTTGTATCAGATGGTTTACAATATGATCTAATCAGTAAATTAAATTTAAAACCTGCTATACAAGGATTTTCTAATGATAATACATTTGAGCATTTGGTAAGTGTAAATCCTGATATTATTATAAATATAAATGCAGATCGTTCTTTTGTTCCAGAAGAGGAAGTAAAAAAAGTAATGTATAATGATCCTTTAATAAAAGATGTATCAGCAATAAAAAATAAAAGAATTATAACTGTTAATTATGATGATTTTTTAGATTATGGACCAAGACATTTCTCTACATTAGAGAATTTATATAACGAAATATACAAGAAAAACTAAATCTATTTTCTCAACTGACTAGGAAGAATATTGTAATGTTTTTTAAAAGCTGAGGTAAAGTGTGTAGCATTTTTATAGCCAACATTAGTTGCTATTTCTGTTATACTTTGTTGGGTTTCTAAAATCATTTTTCTTCCTAGTTCCATTTTTTCTTGAAAAATATATTGGAAGACAGTACAGTTAAATAATTCTTTGAATCCTTTTTTTAATTTAAATTCATTTAAACCAGAAATACGCGATAAACTTTTTAGAGAATGTGGGTTTTCAATGTTTTTAGAAATGATTTCTCTTATGTAATATAGTTTTTCAATATCATTTTTATTAAATATATCTGAGCATATTTTTTCTGAAATCTCCTCTTTTTTGGAAGTTAAAACAAGTAAAAGAAGTTCATTTATTTTACTTTCTAGGTATATTTTTTTTAAAACACCATCATAGGGATTTTGTAAAATTTCATTGATTACCCATTTTATATTTTGAGGGATAGTAATGTTATCAGCAAAAAAAGATTGATCTTTAGAATAAAGTGATTGTCCAAATTTTCCTAAAATTTCTAAATCATTTTTAAATAAATCTTCAAGATATTTTAATGAAAATTCTATACCAAGAGAATGATAGCGTTTTTCGTAAGGAACAAAATCAAAATTACCATCAATTTCTGGTAAGTAAAAAAAACCATATTTACCTGTATTTGTATTAACAATTGTTTGGTTTGATGTATAATACTTATGAGCACCTTGTAACATGAAAAATAATTCGATATGCTCTTCTTTTTTCTTTAATTCTTTTTTTTGAATAGAAGAATATTCTAAGCGTGCGTAATCTATAGATAAACCATCAGTTTCTATAATCTGTAAGCTTCCATCAACAAAATTTAAATTTTCATTACTTTTTGCATCAATTACAATTTCTCTAAAAGACATATCAATAAAATTATTACAATAATACAAAAGTATTGAAAGTAATTCGTATTATTTGTAATAATTCTAAATAATATAAATATTTTTGAAATAATATTATTGGTTATAAATAAAATAAATTTTATATGAAGAATAATTTAATTGAAAAACAGGTTTTTAAACTTGTTAAAAAAGAATATATAACGCCATATCTTATTCGTGTAACATTACATTCTAATGATATAAGTGCGTATAAAATTTGTAAATTAGGTGTAAATAATAAAATTTTTATTCCTCCAAATGGTGTAGATAAAGTTCATTTACCTGAACTTAATTTAGAGACAAGGCAATGGGAACAGCCTGCTGAAGAATTACGCCCTTTTATTAGAACATATACTCATAGAGGAATTGATTTAGAAAAAAATCATATGATAATTGATTTTGTAAATCATGGAGATAATGGCCCTGCCTCTAGATGGGCTATAAACTCTAAAGAAGGCGATGAATTAGGTATTGCAATGAAATTGTTTGATACACCTTTATATCCAGAATCTGATTGGTATTTTTTTGTTGCAGATGCAACTGCAATACCTGTCATAAGTTGTATTTTAGAAGATTTACCTGAACAAGCTAAGGGTATAGCTATTATAGAAAAACCAACTAATGAAAATGATTTAGAATTGATAAAGCCAAAAAATTTCGAAATAATTTGGCTAACTAACGAGCATCCAGAATTAGGAAGTGAATTATCTCAAAAAGTACGTTCTATCACTATTCCAAATGTATGTACAAAATTTGCGTATGTTGCTGCAGAATTTTCTACCGTAAAAGATTTACGTAACTATTTTCGTAAAGAACTAGATTGGACGAAAGAAGAACTTTATGCTTTTTCTTATTGGAAAGCTGGATCTTCTGAAGATAAATCAGTAGAGGATAGACATGATGAAAATAAATCAATAGAATAGTTGAAAATAGCTGAATTCATGTTAATTCAGCTATTTTTTTGTTACTTTATATCAATTTTTTTACGTTCTTTATCTTCGCTTGTTTTATAAGCTTTTAATATTTCTCGAACAATTTTATGTCGAACAACATCTTTATCATCCAAATAAATCATCCCAATATCTTTTACACCACTTAAAATTGTTAAAGCTTCTCGTAAACCAGATTTTTGTTTTGGTGGCAAATCAACTTGATCAGGATCTCCTGTAATGATGAATTTAGAATGTTTACCCATTCTTGTTAAAAACATTTTCATTTGAGCATAAGTTGTATTTTGAGCTTCATCCAAAATTACAAAAGCATTATCTAATGTTCTACCTCTCATAAAAGCTAAAGGAGCAACTTCAATAACACCTTTTTCTGTATAAGTAGATAATTTTTCAAAAGGAATCATATCTCTCAAGGCATCGTACAAAGGTTGTAAATACGGATCTAATTTGTCCTTCATGTCTCCTGGAAGAAAACCAAGATTTTCTCCAGCCTCAACAGCAGGACGAGTCATAATGATTCTACGTACTTCTTTGTTTTTTAATGCTTGTACAGCTAAAGCCACCGCAGTATATGTTTTTCCTGTACCAGCAGGTCCAATTGCAAAAACCATATCTTTATCATAAACAGTTTGGACAAGTTTATGCTGATTTGGGGTTTGAGGTTTTATTATTTTACCATTCACACCATGAACAATAATTGTATCTTCTTTTTTCATTTGAAGCATTTCATTATTATCTTCAGTCATAATTATTTCCAATTCTCTATCAGAAAGATGATTAAACTTATGAATATGATAAATTATTTTCTGGATTTTTTGTTCAAAAACTTTCAGAACTTCCTCATTACCAAATACTGTCAATTGCCTTCCTCTAGCAATAATTTTTAATTTAGGATAATACTCCTTTATTCTTTTCAGATGTTCATTATTAGCACCGTAAAAATCTTGAGCACTAATTTCTGCTAGTTCTATATTAATTTCTGTCAAATGTGTTTGTATTTTTGGTTCACATACACAAAAATAAACAATATATTTGCTAATTATTACAGAATAATGGCAATTATTACATTAACATCGGATTTTGGTCTCAAAGATTACTTTGTTTCTAGCGTAAAAGGCGCAATTCTAAAAGAATTGGCCGATGTTACAATTGTTGATATTTCTCACAATGTCAATCCTTACGATTTATCAGAAGCAGCTTATGTAATTCGTAACTCTTATGATGAATTTCCTAAAGGAACAATTCATATTATAGGTGTAAATGCTCTTAGTACTCCTTTTCAAAAACCAATTTGTGCTTTTATAAATGGACATTATTTTGTTTGTGCTGATAATGGAATTTTATCATTGATTTGTCAAAATAATGAAGCAGAAGAAATTTATGAAGTAACTGCTTATCCAGAAGGAATGGAAAGTTTGTTTCCTATGAAAAATTGTTTTGTACCTATTGCTTGTCACTTAGCTAGAGGAGGACTTCCTTCTATTTTAGGGAATAAAAGGAATGAATTAAGACAATTGAATGAGCTAAAACCAATTTACAGAGATGACAAATTTATTATAGGTAATGTTATTTATATTGATCATTTTGGGAATGTTGTGACAAATATTTCTAGATTATTTTTTGAGGAAATAGCAAAAGATAGAAAGTATAAAATATTATTACGTCAAAAAGATTTCTCAATAACGGATATTAATATTATTTATGAACACTATAACGAAGTTGTTCAAGATTTTAGTAAAGAAGTTCAAGCTTTTGGTAGAACTTTATGTTTATTTAACTCTGCAAATTTTTTAGAAGTTACACTTTATAAAAGTAATCCAGTTATTTCAGGAGGAGCAAATAAATTGATGGGATTGAAAAAAGGAGATACAATTACAATTGAATTTGAAAATTAACGCTAGAAAAAAGTAGGACAAAAAACAATTACAAATAAAATGACATACAATTATTTAATATATAAAGCAATACACATAATTTTTGTAGTTAGTTACTTTGCTGGTCTATTTTATATTGTTAGGTTGATGATTTATCATACCGAAACACAAAAAATGGACGAGCCTAAAAAAACAATTTTACAAGAGCAATATACTTATATGGAAAAAAAATTATGGAATGTAATTACTGCTCCAGCTCTTGTTATTTTAGTTACAATGGGGATAAATATGTTAATGAAAAATCCAGCATTATTACAGCTCCCTTGGATGAAGAGTAAACTAGGAATGGTAAGTGTTTTATTTATTTATCATTTTTGGTGTTGGCGAACATTAAAACAGATACAAAAAAATATTTATAAATATACTTCAGTGCAATTACGAATGATGAATGAAGTTGCTACAATTCTTTTATTTACAATTGTATTTGCTGTTATACAAAAAACAGATTTTGCAAAAGATTGGTATTGGTCTATAGTAAGTTTCTTTGGTTCTGGTGTAATACTTATGCTGATTGTTCGTTTAATAAATAGAAATAATAAAAAATAATATGTGGACAATCTTTAAAAGAGAATTTTCCAATTTTTATCTTGGTTTTACAGCTTATTTATCAGCACTCACGTTTGTTATCGTTTCAGTGTTATTCCTTTGGTTTTTTGATAATCAATATAATGTATTCAATACTGGAAATGCTTCTTTGAGTAGCTTTTTCTTTATTGCTCCTTGGATATTTTTATTCTTAATTCCTGCTCTTACAATGAAATTAATTGCAGAGGAGCAAGCGAACGGAACATTATTATGGTTATTTACTTTGCCAATAAAAAATAACCAAATAGTTTTAGGAAAATACTTTGCCGTATTATCAGTTATTATTTTTTGTTTACTATCAACATTTTTATTCACAATAACTCTACAAGAATTTTTAATACCAGAACAAGAATTGGATTATAGTACAATTCTATCAGGCTATATTGGTTTATTTTTTTTAGGGAGTTTATTTGCAGCAATTGGATTATTTACATCGTCGATAACTAAAAATCAAGTATTGGCCTATGTTCTCGCTGTGTTTTGCTGTTTTATATTTTATTATGGTTTCGAAGGTTTAGCTTCTTATAGTTTATTAGGATCATTAGATTTTTATGTTCAAAAAATAGGAAGTTACATACATTATAATCAGTTTCTAAAAGGAATTATAGATACTCGTGATTTACTTTATTTTATAGTATTGATTGCAATTTTAAATCAATTAACTATTATTAATCTTGAAAATAAAAAATAGAGTCATGAAGAAATTAAATAAATCAAGCCTTATTATTTTCATAACGTTAATAGCTATTTTTATTATTAGTCAATTTGTTTATACACGAATTGATATGACAAAAGACAAACGTTTTACACTAACATCGACAACAGAAAAATTAGTAGAAAACGTAAAACAACCTTTGAAAATAGAAGTTTTACTTGGGGGAGATTTAACAGGGGATTATAGAATATTAAAGAACGAAATTCAGTTTTTATTGGATGAACTTCGAGAAAAGAATAATAATATTTCTTACTCTTTTGTTGATCCTATAGATTTAGGTCAAGCAGAATTACAAGAAAATAAGTTAGCTCCTGTTCCTATTAAAACAGATAAAGGAGTATTAAATGTTTATCCTTATGCAAAAATAACTTACGGAGGTAAATCTACTTTCATGGAAGTATTGGTTAATGATCCATCTATTTCTTTTGATGAATTAGCAATTGCTTCTACAGAAAAGTTAGAGTATTTATTTGCAGAAAAAATACAAAAAGCAACCAATTTCAATCGTAAAAGAATTGGTTTTATTGTTCATCATGATGAATTGCCAGAAGCTAATATACAAGGTCTTGGTCGTGCTTTGTCTGAAAAATATGATGTAGAAATTTATCTAAACCCAATTGCAAATAAATCTTTTACATTGCAACCATCAGATTTAGATAGTTTAAAGCGATTTGATGCCTTAATTGATGCAAAACCTACTTTACCTTTCACAGATATGGATAAATTAGTTTTAGACCAATATGTAATGAATGGTGGTAAACTAATGATGGCTTTAGAAACGGTTGATGCAGATATGGATTCTATTTTCCGTAGTGGAAAAATTGTTGCCTTCCCAAGAGATTTAAAGATAAATGACTTTTTATTTAACTACGGAGTTCGTATTCATCCTGCTGTTATAAAAGATTTAAACGGAGCTCAAATTGTTTTGGCAGATGGAGAAACTGCTGGAAATACAAGTTATAATTATTATACTTGGCCTTATTTTGAATTGGGTGTAAAAGGAGAAGAAAATCCTATTACAAGCTCAATAGATCCTGTTTTATTTCAGTTTGCAAACCCAATAGAATTATTAAAGAATCCGAATGTAAAGCAAACGGTATTGTTGAGTACATCTCCTCAAACAACTCTTAAACCAGCATTAAATTTTATTGAGCTGAATGAAGTTGATATTAACGATACAGAAGAATACAAAATGGGGAAAATTCCTATGGCTGTTCTGCTAGAAGGTAATTTTAATTCAGCATATTCAATGCGATATGAGCGAAAAGAATTTCCAAACTTTAAAGCAAAAACAACTGATGGAAAAATGATTGTAATTTCTGATGGTGATGTTTTAAAAAATTCTCTTTGGCGAGGAGTACCAATGCAATTAGGTGAAAATAAATTTTCTGTTCGTCCAGATAATCCTGATGGTAAACCAAAAACGTATGCAAACCAAACGTTTGCTATGAACGCAATGGATTATTTATTGGGAGATGCAGATTTTCTAGCTTTAAGAAACCGTAAATTAGAAATTCCATTGCTTAGTGAAACAGTCGTTTTACAAGAAAAATCTACTTGGCAAATGATAAATATTCTTGTCCCAAGTGCTATTATTATTATATTGGGAGGGATTGGATTTTGGCTTCGTAAGAAACGATTTGCAAAATAGATGATATATATTTTTGGAATAAGACGTAACATATAATGTTACTTTTTTCCCGAGTAGTTATCTCAAAGTATATAACAAAAGCAACTTCTATAAAAGGTTGCTTTTGTTGTATAAATCAGGTTTGTGTTTTTCTTTTGTTACGGATTATTACAAGCTTTGTATGCAATAACGATTGCAATGTATATCCTTTTCTAATTGGATGCATTTCGATTTCAGCTGAATTACCAATTAGAAAAGATTGAAATGGAAAGCGTGGCACGAAGTGATTGCCCAAAAATAAATTATATATCTATAATTCAATTCATAAAAAAAGAGTTCGATTCATCGAACTCTTTTTTATTTTTTTATTTTCCCTTTTTAGAATAATTAACTGAATTATTGGATCGGTTTTCTAACAAGTGGTAAAATTTCACCTTTTTCTAGGCAGAATTTCTTTACATCTTCTGGAGATATTTCCTTTGTATAGTCTACTTTTTCTACAATAAAACCAACTTTTTCTAGTCGATTGTAATAATCTAAACCGTAAACACGAACATGGTCATATTGACCAAATTTTTCTTTACGTTCTTCTTTTGTTGTAACTGTAGGATCTTCATAAGTGACTTCTCTTTGATATGAGATAGGAACTTGAAAAATTCCCCATCCTCCAGGTTTCATAACACGAAATAGTTCACTCATTGCTTTGTGATCATCTTCAATATGTTCTAAAACATGGTTACAAAATATGATATCAAAAGTATCATCACCAAATGGTAAATCACATAAATCTGCTTTAACATCAGCCAAAGGAGATTCGATATCACATGTTACATATTCCAAATTTTTCATGTCACGAAAACGCTTCACAAAAGATTGTTCAGGAGCAACATGTAAAACTTTTGCTTTCTCTGTAAAGAAAGATGTTTTGTTTTTAAGATACAACCACATTAAACGGTGGCGTTCCAATGAAAATGTACTTGGGGAAAGAACATTATCTCTTTGTTTTTCGTATCCATAAGGTAAAAGACTGTAATA
This sequence comes from Chishuiella sp., assembly GCF_032109125.1. Taxonomy (NCBI): domain Bacteria; kingdom Pseudomonadati; phylum Bacteroidota; class Flavobacteriia; order Flavobacteriales; family Weeksellaceae; genus Chishuiella; species Chishuiella sp. The sequence goes on along the minus strand of NZ_DAMCLZ010000004.1, from coordinate 107,108 downwards.
TCCTTGTCCATCGATAGGATCTACAAATCTATTTCCTTTCATAAACCATACTAAAATTGGTCGTATGATATAACTACCTTGTATTAATAATGGACGAGGTAGGATATTCATTATTTTTTTTAAAAGCTTTTTCACAAAAAGTTTTTATTACGGTTTAAATAAAAAAGGTTTTTCTTCGTCGGATGTAATACCTAAAGCATCATAGATGTATTGGAATGTTGAAAGTAATTTTGGTTCACCATCTACAACACAAACATCATGCTCGAAATGAGCAGAATTTTTCTCATCTCTTGTTGTTACAGTCCATCCGTCAGAATGAAAAAATACTTTTTCTGTTCCAAGGTTAACCATAGGTTCAATAGCTAAAACCATTCCTTCTTCAATCTTTTTTCCAGAACCACGACGACCATAATTAGGAACTTGAGGATCTTCATGCATTTTTCTTCCAAGACCGTGTCCAACTAATTCACGCACGATACCATAACCTTCTTTCTCACAGTATTGTTGAATAGCAAAACCAATATCTCCTATACGATTACCTTTTTTCATTTGCTCTATTCCTTTATATAGAGATTCTTTTGTAATTCTTAAAAGTTTTTCAGTTTCTGCATCTATTTCACCAACAGCGAAAGTATAAGCATGATCTCCGTAAAAATCATTCATGTAAACACCGCAATCGACAGAAAGAATATCTCCTTCTTGCAATGGTTTATCGTTAGGAATACCATGAACAACTTCTTGATTTGGTGAAATACATAAGTTTTTAGGAAAATCGTACATTCCTAAAAATGCAGGATATCCTCCGTGATCTCTAATGTATTCGCCCCCTAACTTATCCAAATGATTTGTAGTTATTCCTGGTTTTATTTCACTTGCCAACATACCCAGTGTTTTAGAAACTAATTGAGCACTTTGGTACATTAACTCTAATTCTTCTTTATTTTTTAAATGTATCATAATCCGAAAAATCCTCTTTTCTTTTTCTTAGTAGGTTTTTTTTCTCCATTTGCATCAACGCTCAATTCAATTTTTTTAGTAATGATTTGATAAACGTCACTCCATCCAGGGAAACCACCTAAATTTCTGTCGTCGACAAAAATATCGGCATTTATTTTTCTACTTTGTTTTGTTTTGTCAAAATTTTCTTCTTCAAAACTATTGTTGATTGCATAGAATTCTATTCCATTTTTTTTACAAAATTCAATAGCTTCATCTAGGTACTTTCCGCTTCGGTAAGTCCATAAAATAAGCCTATATCCTTCAGATTGTAATTGACGCATAGTTTCAAAAGCAAAAATTTTTGCTTTACCTATTTCAGGATATTTATCATCCACAATAGTTCCGTCAAAATCTACAGCAATAATTTTATTTAACATTATAGTAATTGGTGGTTAGGTTATTTTTTTTGAATAATTATATCTCCAGTCATTTCTGTTGGAATTTCAATTCCCATTAGTGTTAAAATTGTCGGAGCAATATCTCCTAATTTTCCATGAGAAACATTCCATTCAATATTTTTTTGTGCTAATATAAAAGGTACTGGATTTGTTGTATGTTGTGTATTAGGAGAACCATCTTCGTTTTGCATGAAATCTGAATTTCCATGGTCAGCTAAAATAACAACGTTATAGCCATGTTCTATAGCAAGGTTAACAATTTTTTCTGCACATGAATCTACAACTTCAGCAGCTTTTATAGCAGCTTCCATAACACCAGTATGTCCAACCATATCTGTATTTGCAAAATTTAAACAAATAAAATCTGCAGATTCTTTTTCTATTTCTGGTAAAATAGCATTCGTGATATCATAAGCTGCCATTTCAGGTTTTAAGTCGTATGTAGCAACATCTCTTGGAGAAGCACAAAGAATACGATTTTCACCTTCAAATGGAGTTTCACGTCCGCCATTGAAAAAGAAAGTTACATGGGGGTATTTTTCTGTTTCTGCGATACGAATTTGTTTACGGCCTGCATTTGCAATAACTTCACCTAGGGTATTTACAATATTTTTTTCATCAAAAATTACAGCTACTCCAGTGTATGTAGCATCATATTCAGTTAAAGTAATATACTTTAAATTTAATTTGTGCATTTCATACTCAGGAAAATCATGTTGATTTAATACTTCAGTAATTTCTCGTCCTCTATCAGTACGGAAATTGAAACAAATTACAACATCATCATTTTCAATCTTTGCTTTTGGTTGACCATTTTCATCCGTAACAATAATTGGCTTGATAAATTCATCCGTAACATTTTCGTTGTATGAATTTTGTATAGCAGCTAATGGATCTGTAGTTGTTGTACCAACTGCATTTACCATTGCATCGTATGCTAATTTTACACGTTCCCAACGTTTATCACGATCCATTGCATAATAACGACCAACAATAGAAGCAATTTCTCCAGTAGAATTTGCCATGTGGTTTGATAACTGAGCAATAAATTTTTCTCCAGATTTAGGATCAGTATCACGTCCGTCTGTAAAAGCATGAACAAATACATTTTTATCTAATCCAGAGCTTTTAGCAGCATCTAATAATCCTTCTAAATGTTTGATATGAGAATGAACACCTCCATTAGAAACTAATCCAATGAAATGTACTTTTTTATTATTTTCTAATGCATATTTAAAAGCATCTTTTAAAATTGGTTCATTTTGTAAAGTTCCATTTTCTGCAGCCATATTTATACGAACAAGATTTTGGAAAACTACACGTCCTGCTCCTAAATTCATGTGTCCAACTTCAGAATTTCCCATTTGTCCTTCAGGTAAACCTACGGCTAAACCGAAAGTGTCTAATGTCGAATTAGGAAATTTTTTGAAACAATTATCTATAAATGGAGTATTTGCTTGTGCTATAGCAGAAACAGATGGATTAGGTCCAATTCCCCAACCATCTAAAATCATTAAGATTGCTTTGTTATTCATGTGATTTATTTAATAATACAGCCCAAAGATAATAATACTTCGGGCTGTAAAGTGGTTTTTTTATTTAGTTTAATTTGCTACTTCGCTAATGAATTTTATTCTCATAAGACGTAATTCTTCGTCATCATAATCATCTCCAAATTCTTCAAGTAAAGCAGACATCGAATCTGATTCCGATTCCATCAAGAATTCATATATTTCTTCTTGTTGGTCATCATCTAAAACTTCATCGATATAATAATTTATATTTAATTTAGTTCCTTGATAAACGATACTTTCCATTTCTGAAAGTAAATCACTCATTGACATTTTTTTAGCTGCTGCAACATCCTCTAGATTTAATTTTCTATCTGTTGATTGAATAATATAAACTTTATGGCTTGCTTTGTCTGCAACTTGTTTTATGACCATGTCTTCAGGACGAATAATATCGTTATCCTTTACATATTGAGCTATAAATTCTACAAAATCCTTACCAAATTTTTGAGCTTTACCTTCACCTACACCATAAACATTTGTTAGTTCTTTTATACTTGTAGGATATTGCATTGTCATATCATCAAGACTAGAATCTTGAAAAACAGCAAATGGAGGTATTTGATGTTTTTTTGCAATTTTTTTTCTTAAATCTTTTAATTGCTTTAATAATGCATCATCAAAAGCAATAGGAGTAGAAGATGTTTCTTGTTTGTCAAATGCTCCTTCTGATAAGAATTTTTTAAAGTCAATATCCTGAGCAATTTCAAATGATACAGGATTTGTAATAAATTCTTTACCTTCTTTAGTTATTTTTAAAACACCATAAGATTCTATTTCTTTTTCTAGAAAACTGCGTACAATTAATTGTCTTAAAATAGATTTCCAATAGTAATCTTCTTTAGTTTTACCAATACCAAAAAATTCTTCTAAATTTAAATTATGAGATTTTGTAATAGACGTTTCTTTACCAACAATCACATTAACAACATCATTTAATTTTAACTTTTGCTTTGTTTTAATGATAACATCTAAAGCGATTATAGCATCATCTTTAGCTTCAATCATTTTTTTAGGATTTCGCATGTTGTCATCCATGTTAGCACCATTTCCATTTTTTTCGTCAAACTCTTCTCCAAAATAATGGAGTAAAAATTTTCTACGAGACATAGATGTTTCGGCATAAGCAACAACTTCTGATAATAATTGCATTCCCACTTCTCGTTCTGCTACAGGCTTACTAGCTAAGAATTTTTCGAGCTTTTCAATATCTTTATAATCGTAAAAAGCAAGACAAATTCCTTCACCACCATCACGTCCAGCTCGTCCAGTTTCTTGATAGTAACTTTCTAGAGATTTTGGCATGTCGTAATGAATAACAAAACGAACGTCAGGTTTATCTATTCCCATTCCAAATGCAATTGTAGCCACAACAACACTTGCATCTTCCATCAAAAACATATCTTGATGTTTACTGCGTGTTTTTGCATCTAATCCAGCATGGTATGGAATAGCATTAATTCCATTAACTTGTAAAAGTTGAGTGATTTCTTCAACCTTTTTTCTACTCAAGCAGTAAATAACACCAGATTTTCCATCATTTTGCTTGATGAATTTTATAATCTGTTTATCCTGATCTACTTTAGGACGTATTTCATAAAACAAGTTTGTACGATTAAAAGAATCTTTAAAAACTTTAGCACTTTGCATACCTAAAGTTTTTTGAATATCTTCTTGTACTTTTGGAGTAGCAGTAGCTGTTAATGCAATAATAGGAGCGTCTCCAATTTTGTTTATGATAGATTTCAGATTACGATACTCTGGTCTAAAATCATGACCCCATTCAGATATACAATGCGCTTCATCAATAGCAAAAAAAGAAATTTTCACTGACTTGAAAAAATCAATATATTCCTCTTTTGTTAAAGATTCAGGTGCAACGTATAACAATTTTGTAACACCATCTTTAATATCTGTCATCACCGTTTTGGTTTCAGACTTATTTAAAGATGAATTTAATACATGCGCAATTCCATTATTTTCTGAAATACCACGTATTGCATCTACTTGATTTTTCATTAGAGCGATTAGAGGTGAAACAATAATCGCTACTCCATCAGACATTAATGCCGGTAATTGATAACATAAAGACTTACCTCCTCCAGTAGGCATTAAAACAAATACATCTTCATTGTTTAATAAACTTGTAATGATTTCATGCTGCTGTCCTTTAAATTGGTCAAAACCAAAATATTTTTTAAGGTAAGATGTTAAGTTTTTCGAAGTGGCTTCCATCTACGCAAAAGACTAAAATTAATAATATAAATAAATAGTTCCTATATTTGATACCTCTTAAATATACGCACAATTTTTATATAATTGAGTGATAATAAAAAAGGAGAGTAAAATTACGAATTATTTTAAATATAGACAATATAAATTTTATTGTGGGAAATTCAGAATTAATAAAAATAGCACAAAACGTTTTTCAGGAAGAAATTCAAGCGTTACAAGAGATTTCATCTCGTATTAATGAGGCATTTGTAGAAGCAGTAAATGCAATTTACAATTCTAAAGGAAAATTAGTTATTGTAGGTGTTGGAAAAAGTGCTCATATAGCAAATAAGATAGTGGCAACATTAAATTCTACAGGTACACCAAGTCAATTTCTTCATGCAACTGAGGCAATACATGGTGATTTAGGATTGGTTCAACCAGAGGATATTGTTTTATGTATATCAAAAAGTGGAAATACACCAGAGATTACTTATTTAGCACCGATTCTTAAACAATATTCATCTGTATTAATTGCATTAACATCTAATTTAAAGTCTGAATTAGCAAAGGCTTCAGATATCGTTTTAGATATTAATATAGACAAAGAGGCTTGTCCAGTTAATTTAGCTCCAACAACATCTACAACTTCTCAATTGGTAATGGGAGATGCGATTGCAGTTACACTTATGAAAATGAGAATGTTTACACAAGATGATTTTGCTAAATATCATCCAGGAGGAGCTTTAGGAAAAAGACTTCTTTGGACAGTTGAAAATATTGTAGATTCAGAAAGAAAACCTTTTGTATCACCAAATTCATCTATAACCGATGTTATAAATTCGTTAACATCAGGTAGGCACGGAATTACAGTTGTAATGGATGATAATAAAATAGTAGGAGTAATTACTGATGGAGATTTACGTCGTATGTTATTAAATAATGATAATTTTCAACATTTATTAGCAAAAGATATAGCTTCTATGAATCCTAAAACAATTAATAAATCTGAAAAAGCAAGAGAAGCTTTGACTATTCTTCGACAAAATAGTATAGGGCAATTAGTTGTTGTTGATGAAAATAACAACTATTATGGAATTTTGGATATTCACTCAATTTTAAATGAAGGAATAGAGTAGATTATGGGAAGTAAAAAAACAAATATGTCCTTTTTGGCTCATGTTGGAGAATTGAGAGGGCATCTTACTAGAGCAATTATAGCAATTATAGTTACATCTCTTATTGCTACTTATTATTGGGAAGAATTAGTTGAATTTGTAATTATGGCTCCATTAAAATCGACTTTTCCGACATTTAATTTATTTAATAATTTTGGAGAATGGACTGGTTATGGTAAAATATATACAGAATCATTTGATATATCTAAAGAATTAACAAACCTTAATCCTTCGGGTCAAATTACATCACAATTCTTTGCAATTATTATATGTGGAGTTATTTTAGCTATGCCATATATTATATATGAATTATGGAGATTTATTAATCCAGCTTTAAAAGAATCAGAGAGAAAATATGCAGGGTTAACTATATTATCAATCATATTCTTTTTTTTAATAGGTGTATCATTTAGTTATTTTATGTTGTTACCTTTATGTACACAGTTTTTGTTTACATATGATCCTTTTGGTGTAGGTAATACATGGACGTTACCTAGTTATATTGATTTATTTGTTCAGCTATTATTATCTATGGGGATAATGTTTTTGATGCCAATATTTGTTTATTTTTTAACAGCAATAGGTATCTTAAAACCTAAATTCTTAAAAGAGTATAGAAAACATGCTTTTATTGTTGTTTTAGTTATTGCTGCAGCGATAACTCCTAATGATGTTTATAGTATGATTCTAGTTACAATTCCTCTTTGGATCTTATATGAATTGAGTGTAATTATTTCTACATCAGTATATAAGAAGCAATTAAGAACTAAAAATAAAGAAGTTGTTAAGAATTAACATTATTATGCTTGCATAGTAATTTTTTTTATTTATTTTTACAATACAAGAAAAAAACACACAAAATTATGAAGATATTAGTTTGTATTAGTAGTGTACCAGATACTACTGCTAAAATTAATTTTACAGCTGATGGAAAATTATTTGATAAGACTGGAGTACAGTTTGTTATCAATCCACATGATGAGATTTCTTTAAATAAGGCAATAGATTTACAAGAAAAATTAGGAGCAACTGTAACGATTGTTACAGTTGGAGACGCTTCTGTTGATCCTGTGATGCGTAAAGCATTAGCAATTGGAGCTAATGATGGAATAAGAGTGGATAGTGAAGCAAAAGATGATTTTTTTGTTGCTACTCAAATAGCAAAAATTGTTAAAGAAGGGGGGTATGACTTGATTTTAGCAGGAAAGGAATCTATTGATTATAATGGAGGAGCTGTTCCTGGTTTTATTGCTGCAATTTTAGATTATGCCTTTGTTAACGCAAGTATAGGTTTAGAACTGGAAGGTTCTACAGCTAAAGTGGTTCGTGAAATAGATGGAGGTAAAGAGATAATTGAAGTGGCATTACCAGTTGTTATTGCAGGTCAAAAAGGTTTAGTAGAAGAGTCTGCGATAAGAATCCCAAATATGAGAGGAATAATGCAAGCTCGCACAAAACAAATTAATGTAGTTGCTTCTGAGTCTACTGAATCAAAAGTAGAAATTGTTGGTTTTGAAAAACCAGTTGAAAGAGGTAATGTAACATTAATTGATAAAGATAATGTTGCTGAATTAGTAAGATTATTACATGAGGAAGCTAAAGTTATCTAAAAACAATCACTAAAAAAGAAATTATTATGGCAATTTTTGTATTCGCAGAATCACACGAAGGAAAATATAAAAAAGCAGGTTTAGAAGCTGTTTCATATGCAAAAGTAACTGCAGATTTATCTGGAGATACTGTTACTGCAATAGTATTTGGAGACTCACCTGCAGACGAATTATATAAATATGGAGCATCAAAAGTATTAAAAATACAAAATGATGTTTTAAATAAATTTGATGCTAATTCTTATGCTAAAGCTTTAGCTGAAGTTGCTCAAGGAGATATAATTATATTACCTTCAACAAATGAAGGAGCTACAATAGCGCCTGTATTAGCTTATAAAACAGGAGCATCTTTAGTGACTAATGTTGAAAAGGCTCCATCCTCGGTAAGTCCATTTACTGTAGCAAGAAAATCATTTTCTGGAAAAGGAATAGAAACAGTTTCTGTAACAGGTAAAATAGTTATTACTATTTTACAAAATTCTTTTGGCATTAAGGAAAGTCAAGTTTCAGGTACAGAAGAAGTAGCTTCAATTTCTGTTACAGGTTCAGATGTAAAAGTAAAAGTTATTTCAACTGATTTGGCTTCATCAAATAAAATAGATCTAAAAGAAGCTGATATAGTGGTTTCTGCAGGTAGAGGGATGAAAGGTCCTGAAAATTGGGGAATTATTGAAGATTTAGCAAATGTTTTAGGGGCTGCTACAGCTTCATCAAAACCAGTTGCTGATGTTGGTTGGAGACCACATGCAGAGCATGTAGGGCAAACAGGTAAAGCAATTGCACCTAAATTATATATTGCAATCGGTATTTCTGGTGCAATTCAACATTTAGCTGGTGTTAATGGTTCTAAAACAATTGTAGTTATTAATAATGATCCTGAAGCTCCATTCTTTAAATCAGCTGATTATGGAATTGTTGGTGATGCTTTTGATGTTGTTCCTAAACTTACTGAAGAGTTAAAAAAGTTTAAAGGGTAATTTTTATTTGTAAAAACTATTATATTATAAATCCGAGTCTATCATATGATTCGGATTTTTTATTTGTTAAAAAAAGATTAATTATTCATCAGTTTTTCATAGATTTACACCCAAATGGACAATTTAATAAGATTAAATATTAAAGGGATTTCTTACAGTCAGACTCAAACAGGAGCTTATGCTTTGATTCTTGAAGAAAATGTAGGAGGAAGAAAATTACCAATTATTATAGGAAGTTTTGAGGCACAGGCTATAGCACTTGCTTTGGAAAAAGATATTAATCCTCCACGTCCTTTAACACACGATTTATTTCTTTCTTTAGGAAAAGAATTTGACTTAACTGTAGAATCTATTTATATTTATAAATTAGAGGATGGTGTTTTTTATTCAAACATTGTTTTTTCTAATGATGAAGGTCGTCATGCTGAAATAGACTCAAGAACTTCTGATGCTATTGCTTTAGCAGTCCGTTTTAATGCCCCTATATATGCCTATGAACATGTTGTTGAGAAAGCTGGAATTCATTTAGATGTTTTCGAGGAAGAAGAAAACATGCGTCGTGCAGCCAATAATTTTGAAGATGATCTGGATATTCTAGCAGGAATTGAAAATGATTTGTCTGATACAAATGAATTTGAAGGTTGGTCTAAAGAAGATTTACAATCTGAAATGGATAAAGCTGTACAAAATGAGGATTACGAATTAGCCGCTCGCTTACGTGATCAGATAGATAACATGGAAAACTAATAACTATTTCATATAATTATGTCTGTAAAGTTTAGACTTACAATCATGAGTTTCCTTGAATTTGCGGTATGGGGAGCATACCTCACTTCTATGGGGAATTACTTAGGATCAGTTGGCTTAGGCCCTAAAATTGGTCTTTTTTATGCGATGCAAGGTATTGTATCGATTTTTATGCCTGCCATTATGGGTATAGTTGCTGATAGATGGATTCCAGTTCAACGTTTATTAGGATTGAATCATTTATTTGCAGCAATTTTTATGTTTGCAACAGGATATTACGGTTATACTGCTGGTGATAATGTTGATTTTACGATTATTTTTACATTATACTCGTTTAGTGTAGCATTTTTTATGCCTACAATTGCACTTTCTAATTCAACAGCTTACACTATTTTAAAACAGAATAACTTGGATACCATAAAGGCCTTCCCTCCAATAAGAACATTTGGAACTGTAGGTTTTATTTTTGCTATGTTATTTGTGAATTTTTCAGGTTTTAAAGATGGAGCTTTCACTTTTAATTTTTCTAGTGATTCAGGATTTGTAAGCTTTCAGTCAAATTATTTCCAATTTTTTGTTTCTGGTATTTTAGGAGTAGTATTATTCTTGTATAGTTTAGTACTTCCAAATTGCCCTATAAGTAAATCATCAGAAAAACAAACAATATCTGATGCATTTGGATTAAAAGCTTTTGCTTTATTCAAAGATAAAAAAATGGCAGTATTTTTTATCTTCTCAATGCTTTTAGGTGTTTCTTTACAGATTACAAATGGTTATGCAAATCCTTTTATTACAACTTTTAAAGATGTTCCTCAGTATGCAAATTCTTGGGGAGCTAGTAATGCAAATGCATTAATTTCTTTATCACAAGTATCAGAAACATTATGTATTTTATTGATTCCGTTTTTTCTAAAACGTTTTGGAATTAAAATAGTAATGTTGATGGCAATGATAGGTTGGGTATTAAGATTTGGATTATTTGGATTAGGAGATCCTGGTTCTGGAGTTTGGATGTTTATATTATCCATGATTGTTTATGGAATTGCATTTGATTTCTTTAATGTATCAGGTTCTTTATATGTAGATAAAGAAACAAATGAAAAAATTCGTTCTTCTGCTCAAGGGGTTTTTATGATGATGACTAATGGTTTTGGAGCTACAGTAGGAATGCTAATTGCTCAATATATAGTAAATCATTATGTATTTAGTCAAACAGATTTATCTGCTCAATTAGAAGGTTGGAGGCATTCATGGTTTATATTTTCAGGTTATGCTTTAGTGGTTACAATACTATTTGCTATAATATTTAAGTATAAACATAATCCAAATGATATTGATGATATAAAACATTAATATAATAAAATAAAAAAAGCGAGATAGATTTTACTATCTCGCTTTTTTTATTTTAACTAATTGTTCCAAGTTAATTACATTTCTTGACCTTGTTGTTCCATTCCTTCACCATTTTCTGGTTGCTGTTTATTTTTATCATGTCCACCAGTATTTTTGAATCTGTAAGTAAATGATAAATTAATAGAGCGCTTCATCCAACGCATGCTTTCATAATTTTGAGAATCGTCATAATAATTAGTCATTTGACGCTTTCTTGAGTTGAATACATCACGAATATTTAATGTTAAAGATGCTTTCTTATTTAACAAGTCTTTTGATAAAGAAAAATCCATAGAAAGGTTATCTTTTGTTTTTTGTTGTGCTGTTTTCATTCCTCCCATATAGTTACCTGCGAATTGTACTTTCAAATCAGAAGGTAATATGAAGCTAGAAGATAGTCTCCCTCTTGAACTGAATCCGTCACCTTTAAAACTTTGGCTCATTGTTTTTGTTTCTGTGGCACCTGTATCAGGATTTAAGTAGTTATCTATAGTAGTAGAATAGCTTCCTGTTCTATTATAACCAAATAAATTTACATTGAACATTAAATTCCACCATTTAAAAGGCTTGTATGTAGAAGTTACGTCAATACCATATCTGTCTTCGTTACCAGCATTAACAGGCATTGTTTCAAATGCTTTATTGTAATCATTTCCAGATTCTGTTTTAATCCAATTATATGATTGAAAATCATTTATTACTTTAGTCGTTTTTTGATAAAATAACGAAGGTGTAATCATTAATTTACCTACAGTAGTAATATAAGATAATTCTAAAGAATTAGTATATGTCGGATTTAAATCAGGATTTCCTTTTCTTAAATCTAATACATTTAAGCTAGAGAAGAATGGCATTAACATGAATCCCATAGGTCTGCGAACTCTTCTGGAATAGCTTAACTGCATTTCATTCTTATCAGTAAACTTATAATTAAGAGTTAATGTAGGGAATAAATCAGTATATTTTTTAGAAATAGTTTGACCAGTATTATAATTGTCAATTTTCATATCAGAACTTTCCATTCTAAGACCAGCAAAATATTGAAATTTTTCACCGATAGAATTACCAAATTGAGCATAAGCAGCATAAACATTTTGTTGATTATTTATATCAGCTAAAAAAGCACTATTTGGAGTTTCAGATCCATCTGAATTAATATTATTGTTTCCACTGTTTGTTTTTGTATTGTTTAAATCAATACGAGTTCCAAGTTCAAATTTTCCTTTTTCGCCAATAGGTTTAACGTAATCTGCAGTAAAAACTGCTGTATTTTGTTTTTCTAAACTGTAAGTTCTTTGGTTGTCTGTTGTTTCGTTAAGTTTATTTAATCCTAATATGTTACCATTTTCATCTTCTTTCTCATAAAAATATCTACCAGCAATAGATAATTCATGGCCATTTTTATCAAACTCATGTTTGTAATTGACATCAGCATCAAAGTTAGTTTCTAGTTCTTTAGTTTTCTGAATACGTTCATTATTATCTGTTAATATAAAGTCAGAATCAAGATAGTTGTATCGTACATTACTAATATTATTTCCGTTATTGTATCTATATCCAACAGAACCTCCTAAAGTATTTTTGTCATCTAAATAATATTCACCTCCTAATCTAGCATTATAATTTCTTCTAATACGATCTCGTTCTGTGCTTGATTTACGGTAATCTTTTACAATTCCATTAGAGAAGTTTGTTAATAATGATTCTCCATTACCTTGGTTATTTGAATAACGAGTACCTAAAGTTGTATAAATGTTATATTTCTTTGTTTTGTAATTTAAGTTAACATTTGTACCTGCTGTTTTTGGAAAACCACCATTAACAGAAACAGATCCATTGAATCCTGTATTTGTTCCCTTTTTTAGGACAATATTTATAATACCAGCTGATCCAGAGGCTTCGTATCTAGCTGAAGGGTTTGTTACTAACTCAATACGTTCAACATTCTCTGCTGGGATATTTTTTAATGCTTCTGCGATATCAGAAACACCTAACATTCCAGAAGGCTTTCCATCAACTAAAAATTTGACATTGTCATTTCCTCTTAAAGAAACATTTCCTTCTGCATCAACAGATACTGAAGGTACATTTGCAAGAGCATCAGATAAAGTTTGTCCTTGTGACAATGGATCATTAGCCATGTCATATACTTTTTTATCTAATTCTACTTTGTATATAGGTTTTTCAGCAGTAATAACTGCAGCATCTAAAGATACAGTTTGGTCTGTCTTTGCTGTAAAAATGCCTAAATCAGTAGTTGTTGATGTGATATTAATTTGCTTTTCGATTATATCATATCCTAAAGGTTCTATTACTAAAATGTAACTTCCAGCTTTAGCTTGAATATTAAACACTCCATTTGCATCAGTTGATTCCTCTGCTACAACTCCATCTTCTTTACTTTCTAGTGATATAGTAGTATATTCTACAGGCTTTTTATCACTTGTTAAAACTTTTCCTTTTATTTTCAAAAGTTCTTGTGCATTCATATTTGCACAAATACATATAAAAATAAAAGCAAATAAACTTCTTAACCTCATTTGTTTAATTTTACGTTTTTTAGTAGTTTCTATTATTTACTATTCTATTTGACAAAAGTCTTTTTGAAAGGTTTAAAATTGGAATAAAAATATTTATATTTCATATGTCGAATTAAAACAATAAGCGTTACAAGTATTTGAAAAATTAATTCAATAATAATTTTAACAAATAACTTTTTAAACCTTTTTATATTAATTAAGTCAAAGAAAGTAGAGTATAAAAAATATATAATTATGAATAAGAAATATTATAGATTTATTTTTCTTTTTGCTTCTATTTTTGTTTCAATTAATGTATCTGCTCAAGATAAAAATGATGAAGCTTCTAGAGAACAAAAATTACAAAAATTAAAAACGGATTTAAATTTGTCAGATGCGCAAGTTTTAAAAATAAAGCAGATTGAGGATAGTTATAAAGATGAAAAATTAGAGCTTAAGCGTAGAATGGTTGAGTTGCGTAAAAAAGAATTTAATGAAATTGATAGTGTTTTTACTCCAGAGCAAAAAGCAAAATTAAAAGAATTACACGCTAAAAAAAATCATGGTAAAAAAAGAGCTGAATAAAGCTCTTTTTTTTATTTTTTATAATTCCAAATAGAATAGATAAAATACGAAAAGAAAGAAATTGTATTGGACTATAATTATTATATTTCGTTAACTTTGAAATTAAATAGATTTTTTTATGAATGCTCCTTTAGCAGAAAGAATGCGTCCAAAAACTCTGGAAGATTATATTAATCAAAAACATTTAGTAGGGGATAATGGACCTATAAAAATGATGTTGCAGCATGATATGATAGCTTCTATGATTTTTTGGGGACCTCCAGGTACAGGAAAAACAACTTTAGCTCAATTGATATCAGAACTTACAGATCGTCCTTTTTATACATTAAGTGCGATAAATTCTGGTGTAAAAGAAGTAAGAGAAGTTATTGAAAAAGCTAAAAGTCAGAATTTATTTTCAGGGAACAAAAATCCTATTTTATTTATTGATGAAATACATCGGTTTAATAAATCACAACAAGATAGTTTATTGGGTGCAGTAGAAAAAGGTCTTGTTACTCTTATAGGAGCTACTACGGAAAATCCTAGTTTTGAAGTTGTTCCAGCTTTACTTTCAAGGGCTCAAGTCTATGTTCTAAAACATTTAGATAAAACAGATTTAATTGATTTGATAAATAGAGCAATAAAAAACGATGTTGTTTTATCTAAATTAGATATAGAATTATATGAAACAGATGCTTTGTTGAGGTATTCAGGAGGAGATGCGAGAAAATTGCTTAATGGTTTAGAGTTGGTTATTAATAGTTTTTCATTTTCTGAAAAAATTATTATTAATAATGAGATTGTTCATGAACGTATTCAACAAAATTTAGCTGCTTATGATAAATCAGGAGAGCAACACTATGATATTATATCTGCATTTATAAAATCTATTCGAGGTTCGGATCCTAATGGAGCTGTTTATTGGTTAGCTAGGATGATTGAAGGAGGTGAAGATTTGAAATTTATAGCCAGAAGATTATTAATTTCTGCTTCAGAAGATATTGGTAATGCAAATCCAACAGCAATGATATTAGCAAATAATACTTTTCAGGCTGTTTCTGTAGTTGGATATCCAGAATCTAGAATATTACTTAGTCAATGTGCTATTTATTTAGCTAATTCACCAAAGAGTAATGCGACTTATATAGCTATAGGTAAAGCACAACAAATAGTTAAACAGACAGGAGATTTACCAGTTCCTTTAAGTTTAAGAAATGCTCCAACTAAGTTGATGAAAGAGTTAGATTATGGTAAAGAATATAAATATTCTCATGATTTTCCTGGAAATTTTGTTGAACAAGAATTTTTACCTGATGATTTGGTAGGATCTGTTTTTTATGAACCAGGAGATAATAAAAGAGAATTTCAAGATAAACAGGCATTAAGTCAGAAGTGGAAAGGTAAATATGGGTATTAAAAAATCTCAATTATATTTTAATAATTGAGATTTAAAAGGTTTTGATAGTGTTGAATAAGATTGATTGTTTATATGATATTCAGTTGGTTAATTCTATTAGATCAAATCTTATGCCAATGGAATAAAACTTAAATAAAAATATAAAAATGAAACAAATACAAATAATCAACGGACCTAATTTAAATTTATTAGGTATCCGTGAACCAGAAATTTATGGAAGAGAAACCTTTGAAGATTTTTTTGTAAAATTACAACATCAATATCCTGATCTGTCATTGCATTATTATCAATCAAATCATGAAGGTGATATAATTGATAAACTTCATGAAATAGGTTTTAAGTATGATGGAATTATTCTTAATGCAGGTGCTTACTCTCATTATTCTTATGCAATTTCTGATGCTATAAAGTCAATTACAACAAAAGTAATTGAAGTACATATTTCAGATATTTATGCAAGAGAAGATTTTAGAAAAATTAGTATAACAGGAGAAAGCTGCTTGAAAATGATTACAGGTAAAGGGTTACCAGGTTATAATGAAGCTATTGAATCTTTTTTAAAATAAATCATTTATATTAGACAAAATAATTAATTAAATAGATAAAGATGAAAAAAATTGTATTGTTGCTTACAGTAATTACTCTAATTATTTCTTGTAATTCAAAACCAGATAAAAATAATACGGTTCTAAAGAATGAAACAATAAGTTATTGTGAGAAGGTAGCAATACAAGAAGGTATGTCTGAGTCTAAAAAAGAATTAGTTAAAAAATATTGTTCTTGTTCTTCTGAAAAGATGATAGGTGAGTTTACTTATGCTGAAATGATGCAAATGAAGAATCCTACTCCAGAATTAAAATCGAGATTAGAAAAACTAGTTGAACCGTGTTTGAAAGATTTGACTAATAATTTAGATGAAATTGATAAAAAGAAGAAATAATAAATATTAAAAAAAGAGAAACATTATGTTTCTCTTTTTTTAATATTTATTGTTGAATTTATCTTTTAATTGTTCATTTAAACTATCTATGTAGTTTGTTATTTCTAACTTACCAACTCTACTAGTAGATGAACTCACAAAAATCTGAGGTAATTCTTCCCAAGTTTTTAATAACTCAGTTTTGTAATGATTTAATTTCTTTTGCATTTCAGTACTTGTTAATTTGTCAAGTTTTGTAAATACAATGGAAAATGGAATTTGTTTATTTCCTAACCATTCCATAAATTGTAAATCAATTCTCTGGGGTTCATGACGTGAATCAATTAATAAAAATACATTGACTAGATTTTCTCTGAATTCAATATAATCATATATCATTTTATTAAATCCTCCTCGAACTCCTTTTGGAGCTTTAGCAAATCCATATCCAGGTAAATCAGCTAAATACCAAATGTCATCCATTTCAAATGTATTAATTAATTGTGTCTTTCCTGGTGTAGCAGACGTTTTTGCTAACGTTTTTTTATCAGCAATCATATTAATTAATGATGATTTACCAACATTTGATCTTCCAATAAAAGCGTATTCAGGCTTATTTGGCGGAGGGCAGTCTTTATATTTTTGAGAACTTTTTACGAACTCAGCTTTTTTTATCATATTCTAAACTTTTTTGGTAGGTTCAAGTTGTTTTTGAATCAGCCATTTATGTAAAATGTCGTTAAATAAATCGGGATGTTCCATCATAGGAGCGTGTCCACATTTATCTACCCAAAAAAGTGAAGCATCAGGAAGTTCTTCTTCAAATTCTATCGCGACTTCTGGAGGTGTAACATTGTCTTGTTTTCCCCAAATTAAGCAAACAGGTATTTTTATATTTTTTAAATCATCTTTCATGTTTGACTTCATAGCATCTCTTGCGATGTATAAAGTTTTTATAGCTTTATTTCTATCATTAACTGTATTGAAAACATCGTCAACAATTTCTTTAGATGCTATATTTGGGTCATAAAAGACTTCTCGTGTCTTTCTTTCCACGTATTCGTAATTTCCTCTTTTAGGATATGTTTCTCCAAAAGATTTTTCATACAAGCCAGAACTTCCAGTTAAGCATAATGCTTTTACATATTCTGGATGTCTACAACTAACCATTAATCCTATGTGCCCTCCTAATGAGTTTCCTACTAAAATAGCTGGTTCTTTTACGATTTCTGCTATAAAGTTAGCGACATGTTTGGCTATATTTTTAATATTGGTATTAATTACAGATAAAGAATATAATGGTAATTCTGGTGCGAATACCTTATAACCTCTTTTGGCGTAATAATCTGTAAGAGCACTGAAATTACTAAGTTCCCCCATAAGTCCATGAAGTAAAACTATTGGTTGACCTTCTCCTTCTTCTATGTAAGAGAACTTATCTTTCTTTTTTAAGCTAAAAAACATTTACTCGATATTAAGTCGACAAATTTAATTAATAATTATTTTCTATTGGTACTTTATCTAAAAAACTTTAATAGAGTGTTAAAAGAATTTATTTTTAAGGGCTATATAAAATGTTTTTAATTGCTTTTGAACCTTAAAAGAACTTTGTTAAACTCTATGTTAAGGTATTATTGACTTAACTAATTGATACTGAAATTCAAATTGTTAATAAAAAAATAAATAAAAGTGGTAAAAAATGGTATTTAGTGGTAATATTTTTTTATTTTTGAAAAAAATCTGTTGTGAATTCACTAATTGGAACATATGAATGTAAAGTGGATACAAAGTCTAGATTGCCAATACCAGTAAGTTTGAAGAAGCAAATGGCTGATTATTTGGAAGATGGATTTGTATTAAAACGTTCTGTGTTTCAGAATTGTTTAGAACTTCATCCTATTAAAGAATGGGAAAAAGTAATGAATGATTTGAATAAATTGAATCGATTTGTGAAGAAGAACAATGATTTTATTCGAATTTTTACTGCAGGATTAAAACTTGTAGAGATAGATTCTAACGGAAGAATACAAATTTCTAAAGATTTAGTAAAATTTGCTGGTATTAATAAAGAAGTAGTTTTAAACTCTTCAGTTAATATGATAGAAATTTGGGATAAAGATAAATATGAAGAAGTTGTAAATATCGAAGATTTTGATTTTGCAACTTTAGCAGAAGATGTAATGGGAAAAATAGGAGAAGATGAGTGAATATCATAATCCAGTGTTATTAAAAGAAAGTGTAGATGCATTAATTATTAATCCTTCTGGAGTTTATGTGGATTGTACATTTGGTGGAGGAGGTCACTCTCGTGAAATAATAAATAGAATAGATGAAGAAGGAAAATTATTTTCTTTCGATCAAGATATAGATGCAGTTAATAATAAAATTGATGATAATCGATTTGAGTTAATTGAGCAAAACTTTAGATTCTTAAAAAATAATTTAAGAATAAGAGGGGTAAAACAAGTTGACGGTGTTTTAGGTGATCTAGGAGTTTCTTCTCATCAGTTTGATACTCCTGAACGCGGTTTTTCTACTCGTTTTGATGGAGAGTTGGATATGAGAATGAATCAAAATGCTAAACTTTCTGCTAAAACTATTATTAATGAGTATGAAGAAGAAGATTTAGCTCGTGTGTTTTATGATTTTGGAGAACTACAAGGTTCTTATAGATTAGCAAGAGAAGTTGTAAAGGCACGTGCAGATAAACAAATAGAGACAATAGAAGAGTTGAAACAAATATTTTCCTTTATTCCTAAAATGAAAGAAAATAAATTTTTTGCTCAAATGTTTCAGGCATTAAGAATTGAAGTGAATGATGAGATGGCAGCCTTGAAAGATATGTTATCACAATCTGCTGAAGTTATAAAGCCAGGAGGTAGGTTGGTTATCATATCTTATCATTCTTTAGAAGATCGCTTAACAAAGCGATTTATGAAGAATGGAATGTTTGAAGGAGAGCCAGAAAGAGATGTGTTTGGTAATTGGTCTGCACCATTTAAACCACTTCAATCGAAAGTAATTGTGCCTACACAAGAAGAAATTAATGTGAATCCAAGAGCACGAAGTGCTAAAATGAGAATAGCGGTGCGAAACGAAGATTAAAATTTGAATTAATCATGGCTAAAAAGAAAAAAATATTACCAGAAAAAAAGACTTTTACAGGCTTGTTAAGAGGAGAGTTTTTAATTAAAACAGGTTCAGAACAAAACTGGAAGTTTATGTTGTTTTTAGTAGGTTTGGCTTTTTTAAGTATTTCAAGTTCTCATTTAATAGATCGTAAAGTTGTTCGTATAGCAGAATTGCAAGATAAAGTAGAAGATTTAAAATCTCAATATACAGATAAACATCGTGATTTAATGCGATTACAATTAGAAACGCAAATATTACAACGTACAGCTGTTTATGGATTAAAAATACCAGATAAACAACCATATTATATAGTAGATAAAGTATATGATAGCATCAACGAAAAATAAAAATAATATTGTTATAAAAGGATGGGTATTTGCCGGATTGCTTGCAGTTTGGGCTGTCTTTATTATTGTTTGTATGTTTCGTATAAATATTATAGAAGGAGTTGATTTAGAAAGGTTTGCTGAGAAAAATAATTTTAGATTAGATACAGTTCCTGCTGAAAGAGGTAATTTATATGCTTCTAATGGAGCTTTGATGGCTACTACCGTAACAAAACATAATGTATATGTAGATCTTTCAGTTATTAAAGATGACTTATTTGATAAAGAAATTCATGGTTTAGCAGATTCTCTATCAAATATGTTTTCTAAACCATCTTCATATTTTTATAAAAAGTTCTCTACAGAGCGAAAAAAGAAAAATCGCTACATGATGTTGGTTAAGGATCTTGATTATGAAGGTTACCAGCGTTTAAAGAAATTTCCAATTTTTAATAAAGGTCAAAATAGAGGAGGTTTTATACATGAAACAGAATCTAAAAGAGAATTAATTGTAGAAGATATAGGTGTTCGTACAATTGGTTATGATGACAGAAGAGGTAAAGTAGGATTAGAAGGGGCTTATTCTGATTTGTTGAGTGGAATAGAAGGTCGTCGTTGGGAACAATTTATGGGTAGAGGTAAATGGAAACCAATGAAGAGTTGGGAACAAGAACCTCAGGCAGGTTCTTCAGTTTACACAACAATAGATGCAGATTTGCAGATGGTTGCTTATGATGCTTTATATAAACAACTTTCGGAATTTGAAGCTCAACATGGTTCTGTAGTTGTAATGGAAGTAAAAACTGGGAAAATACGTGCAATAGTAAATTTAGCTAGAAAAAAAGATGGTACTTATATAGATGATTATAATTATGCTGTAGGGGAGGCTGCTGAACCAGGGTCAACATTCAAAGCAGTGTCTTTATTAGCTACTATGGATGATGGATTTATAGATAAGAATACAACCGTAGAAACAGGTAATGGAAGTTACAAATTTTACGGTAGAACAATTAATGATACTCATGGTTATGGAACTTTAACTGTTGATGGGGTTATAAAAAAATCATCAAATATTGGTACTGCAAAAATTATCAATAAATATTATGGAGAGAATCCAAAGGCATTTTTCAAAAAGTTAGATGCTTGGCATATGACTTCTCCATTAGGAATTGATATCTTAGGAGAAGGTGCTCCAATAATGCATCGTCCAGGAGATAAAGTATGGAGTAATATAACTCTACCTGTTATGGGATATGGTTATGGATTAAGAGTTACACCAATTCAAATGGTTACATTTTATAATGCAATTGCTAATAATGGTAAAATGTTAAAGCCTTTGTTTATGGATAAAATAACTAAAAAAGGTGAGCCAGATAAAAACTTTGAACCTGTTGTTTTAGTCGAAAAATTAACATCTTTAGAGAATATAAAACAAATGCAAGAGATGTTGCGTGGTGCAGTAGAACAAGGTACTGGGCGAATTATAAGTAATAGTAATTATGATATTGCAGGGAAAACAGGTACTGCTCGTGTAGATTACTGGAAAAAAGATGGTAAAGGAATGCAATATAGAGCTTCTTTTGCTGGGTATTTTCCTGCAGAAAACCCTAAGTATTCTTGTATTGTTGTAGTTCATAAACCTAATACAGCAAAAGGCTTTTATGGTGGTAGTGTTACTGCTCCTGTATTCAAAAAAATAGCTGATTGGGTTTATTCTAAAACCCCAATTCCTTTACCTAATAATTTAGTTAAAAAAAATACATTAAAAGAATTTAAGAAAGAAGATATAATAAATGTGAATCAATCTAAAAATATAATACCAAATGTTACAGGTCATGTTGGATCAGAAGCTGTTCAGGTATTAGAGAATTTAGGATTAGATGTACAATATACTGGTGTAGGAAGGGTTATAAAACAATCTATTCCTATGGGAACAAAATTTAAGAAAGGTGAAACGATTTATTTAACGTTGGAAGGATGAGAGATTTAGTAGATTTATTATATAAGGTTCCCATCGTAAAAGTTATTAATAGTACAAAATTAACTGTTAATGAAATTCAATTTGATTCAAGAAAAGTACAAAATGATAATGTTTTTGTAGCAGTTAATGGTGCTACAATAGATGGACATCAGTTTATAAATAAGGCAATAACTTTAGGTGCTAAAGTTATTATTTGTGAGCAATTACCCCAAGAATTGAATAATGAAATAACTTATGTTAAAGTAGAAAATTCTACAATTGCATTAGGTATTTTGGCATCAAATTTCTATGGTAATCCTACGAAAGATTTAAAATTAGTTGGAGTTACAGGTACAAATGGAAAAACAACTACAACAACATTGTTGTATGAGTTATTTACAAAATTAGGTTATGCTTGTGCTTTAGTTTCTACAATAAAAATAATTATTGATGGAGAAGAAATTCCATCAACACATACAACTCCAGATATTTTAACACTTAATAAAATGTTTAGAGAGGCTGTAGATAGAGGTTGTGAGTATGCTTTTATGGAAGTTTCATCTCATGGTATACATCAAAATCGTATAGCTGGTTTACATTTCGAAGTTGCTGGATTTACAAATATTACACATGATCACTTAGACTATCACAAAACATTTTCAAATTATATTGCAGCAAAAAAGAAATTTTTTGATGATTTACCAAAAACATCAACTGCTATATCTAATGCGGATGATAAAAATGGAAGTGTAATGCTTCAAAATACAATCGCTTCTAAAAAAATGTATGCGTTAAAAACAGATGCAGATTTTAAAGCAAAAATTTTAGAACATCGATTTGATGGAATGCAATTACAATTTAATAATAAAGAATTTTGGACTTCTTTGATAGGAGAATTCAATGCATATAATTTATTATTAGTTTTTGGAATTGCTTCAATTTTAGGTCAAGATGAGTTAGAAGTTTTAACAGCTCTTAGTACTTTAGGAAATGTTGATGGACGTTTTCAAACTTTTCAAACTAATTCAGGTATAATTGTTATAGTTGATTATGCACATACACCAGATGCGTTAGAAAATGTATTAAAAACGATTGAAGGAATAAGAACTAAAAATGAAAAATTAATAACTGTTGTTGGCTGTGGTGGTGATAGAGATAGAACTAAACGACCAGAAATGGCTGATATAGCAAGCGAAAAATCGAATTTAGCAATTTTTACATCAGATAATCCTAGAACTGAAGATCCTGAAGAAATTTTAAAAGAGATGGAGGTTGGTGTTAAACCTCAATTTTATAATCGTACACTAAAAATTACTGATCGTAAAGAAGCTATAAAAACAGCTTTAAAAATGGCCGAACCAAAAGATATTATCTTAATTGCCGGGAAAGGGCATGAGACATATCAAGATATTAAAGGAGTTAAAAATCATTTTTCTGATGTAGAAACTGCAACAGAATTAAGTAAAATATTAAACAAATAATCTATGCTATACTATTTATTTGATTATTTAGAAAAATTACATATTCCAGGAGCTCGAATGTTCCAATATACATCATTTCGTTCTGGAATGGCAATTCTATTAGCTATGTTTATTAGTTTGTTTTTTGGTAGAAAAATAATCAATTTTCTACGAAATAAGCAAATGGGGGAGATTGTTCGTGATTTAGGATTAAAAGGACAAAAAGAAAAAGCAGGAACTCCAACAATGGGTGGTATAATTATAATTATAGCAACACTTATCCCAACATTACTTTTTGCTCGTTTAGATAATATTTATATAATTATTTTATTAATTTCTACAATTTGGCTAGGAGCTATAGGTTTTTTAGATGATTATATTAAAGTTTTTAAAAAAAATAAAGAAGGTCTTAAAGGTAAATTTAAAGTATTAGGTCAAATAGGACTAGGAATTGTAGTAGGTTCTATGTTATACTTTAGTCCTACAGTTACTGTAAAACATCAAGATGCAAAAGTTAAAAGTACTTCATTAACAAAAGAAGCAACAGAATATCGTCCTGCGAAGTTTGGATCAGAAGAAAAGACATTAGATACAACAATGCCATTTGTAAAAGGTAATGAATTTAACTATTCAGATATTTTATTTTGGATAGATGCACAAAATAGACCTACATGGGCTGTTGCTGTTGTTTTTATTTTTGCAGTAATTTTTATTACAACTGCTGTATCAAATGGAGCAAACTTAACAGATGGAATTGATGGTTTAGCAGCTGGTAGTTCTGCTGTAATTATGGCTGCAATTGCTGTTTTTGTTTTTGTTTCTGGTAATATAATGTTTGCAGATTATTTAAATATAATGTTTATTCCAAGATCAGAAGAGGTTCTAATTTTTTGTGGAGCTTTTCTTGGAGGATTAATAGGATTTATCTGGTATAATACATATCCTGCCCAAGTTTTTATGGGAGATACAGGTAGTTTGACAATAGGAGGTTTAATCGCTGTTTTAGCAATAATTGTAAGAAAAGAATTATTGTTACCAATTCTTTGTGGAATTTTCTTTGCAGAGAGTTTATCAGTAATGTTACAAGTTTCTTATTTTAAGTATACAAAGAAAAAATATGGAGAAGGAAGAAGGATTTTCTTAATGTCTCCATTACATCATCACTATCAAAAGCTTGGTTATCATGAAAGTAAAATTGTGGTAAGAGCAATTATCATCGGAATTATTTTAGCAGTAATAACAATTATTACTTTAAAAATTAGATAAAATGAAAAGAATAGTCATTTTAGGTGGAGGTGAAAGTGGTGTAGGAACAGCTATCCTAGCAAAGAAAAAAAACTTTGATGTTTTTCTTTCTGATATGGGATTAATAAAAGATAATTATAAAAAACTTTTAGAGGAAAACGGGATTGATTATGAAGAAGGTCAACATACAGAAGAACTAATTCTGAATGCTGATGAAGTAATGAAAAGTCCAGGTATTCCAAAAAAAGCAGCTCTAATTCAGAAATTAGAATCAAAAGGGATTTCAATTATTTCTGAGATTGAATTTGCTTCACGTTATACAGAAGCAAAGATTATTGCAATAACAGGATCTAATGGAAAAACAACAACAACAAGTTTATTATTTCATATCCTTAAGCAAGCTGGATTAAATGTTGGATTAGGTGGTAATATAGGAAAAAGTTTTGCTAAATCTGTAGCTGAAGATAATTATGATTTTTATGTATTAGAAATTAGTAGTTTTCAGTTAGATGATATCAAAAAAACTTTTAAACCATATATTGCTATTCTTTTAAACATTACACCAGATCATTTAGATCAATACGAATATCAATTTGATTTGTATGCTAAATCTAAATTCAGAATTACTGAAAACCAAGATGAAAATGATTATTTTATCTACAATCTAGATGATCCAAAAACAATGGATATGATTGATGATATCACTATTCATGCTCATCGAAAACCGTTCACAATGATGGATGCAAGTAATGAGGCATACGCTAATAATGAATTATTTCGTGTAAATGATTCGGATGGTGATTTTACAATGATTGTAAACGAATTAGGATTAATAGGAAAACATAATATTTCTAATTCATTAGCTGCTGCAGTTGCAGCAAAGGTTATTAATATTAGTAACAAAAGCTTAAAACAAAGTTTATCTGATTTCAAATCAGTTGAGCATCGTTTAGAGCCTGTTCTTACAATAAGAGGAATTGACTTTATAAATGATTCTAAAGCAACAAATGTAAATGCGACATATTTTGCTTTAGAAAGTATGGAAAAACCTGTTGTTTGGATTGTAGGAGGAAAAGATAAAGGAAATGATTACAATGAAATTCTTCCTTTTGTAAAAGAAAAAGTTAAAGCAATTGTCTGCTTAGGAGCTGATAATTCTAAATTAATTGATTTTTTTAATCCTTACGTAAGCACAATTATTGATACAAATACGATGATTGATTGTGTAAATAAATCATATGAGTTAGCAACAAAAGGAGATATAGTTTTATTATCACCAGCTTGTGCTAGTTTTGATTTGTTTAAAAGTTACGAAGACAGAGGGGATCAGTTTAAAGATGCTGTGAGAAAATTATAATTTATAATAATAAAATAAAATGTCGAATATAGTAGAAAAATATTTCAAAGGAGATAAACCACTTTGGGCTTTCATATTATTGTTAGCATTATTTTCATTTTTACCTGTTTATTCAGCAAGTTCGAACTTGGTGTATACAGTAGGTTCAGGTACTATTTTTGGACATTTAGGTAAACATGCAATAATTCTTATTGTAGGTTTATTTATTATATATGGATTACAAAGAGTTGATTATCGTTGGTTTGGACTTCTAGCATTAAGTGCTGTTATATTACTTTCAGGAGTTTTGATGATTACTTTAGTACAAGGTCAAACTATTGGAGGTGCTAATGCGGCTAGATGGTTAACAATTCCAGGAACAGGAATAGGGATACAGCCTTCTATGATAGCATCTCAAGCATTACTTATTTATATAGCTCGTTACTTAACAAAAAATAGAGATAAAGAATATACTTGGAAAAGCACAGCTATTCCTTTGTTTTTACCTATTATAGTGATTGTAGGATTAATTTTACCATCAAATGGTTCTACTGCAATTATGTTAGCATTAATGTGTGGTATTTTATTAATTATAGGAGGATTTCCTCTTAAATATTTATTTACAATAGCAGGAATTGGAACATTATTAGTTGGATGTTTCGTTTGGTTAGCATTAAATAAACCAGATATTGTTACTAATTCTCGTGTTCATACATGGATGTCTAGGATAGAAAAATTTAATGATGATTCTGGTTTAGAAAGTTATCAAGTGTTGCATGCTAAAGCAGCAATAGCAAGAGGATTAAATGAAATGTCTGGACCAGGTAAAAGTGTTTTTAAACAAACTTTACCTCAGTCATCATCAGATTTTATCTTTGCAATTATTGTAGAAGAATATGGTGCAATAGGAGCAATAATGTTGATAGGTATATTTTTACTTATTCTGATTAGAATTTGCATTATAGCTTCAAAAATTCATACAATTTTTGGCACATTATTGGTATTTGCAGTCGGTTTACCAATTATTATACAAGCAATGGTTAATATGGCTGTTGCAGTAAATTTAATACCAGTTACTGGGCAACCGTTACCTATGATTAGTTACGGAGGAACATCTATTTGGATGACATGTATATCATTCGGAATTATTTTGAGTGTAAGTACACAAATAAAATCGAAAGAAGAATTAGAACAAGATAGAAAATTATTAAGTGAAGAATACATCGAAGACATCGCCTAAAGTTTTAATTAGTGGCGGAGGAACAGGTGGACATATATATCCAGCCATTGCAATTGCAGACGAAATAAAAAGACGTTTGCCAGATGCACAAATTTTGTTTGTAGGAGCAGAAGGGAAAATGGAAATGGAAAAAGTTCCTAAAGTTGGTTATCCTATCAAAGGGTTACCAATTGCTGGATTTGATAGAAGTAATATGAAAGCAAATTTTAAATTTCCTTTCAAATTAATAAAAAGTCTAAATCTAGCTAAAGAAATTTATAAAGAATTTCAACCAGATTTAGCTGTTGGTACAGGTGGTTATGCTAGTGGACCAATGTTGTGGATTGCAGGAAATAATAATGTTCCAATTTTATTACAAGAACAAAATTCTTTTCCAGGAATTACAAATAAAATTTTGAAAAATAAAGCTGCTGCTATATGTACAGCCTATGAGGGAATATCACAGTTTTCTCAAGAAAAAGTACATTATACAGGAAATCCCATAAGAGGTGAAATTTTTCAAAATTTAGAATCAAAGTCTGAGGCTATTTCTGCTTTTGGATTAGATCCAAATAAACCAACAATTTTATCTGTTGGAGGATCACAAGGAGCAAGAGCTATAAATGATGCTTGGTTAGAAAATTTAGATGAGTTAGTTGCAAGTGGTGTTCAATTAATTTGGCAGACAGGGAAATTAGATTTTCAAAAAATTATAAATAGTGTAGGAAATAAATATCCGACAATTCATATAACTGAATTTATTTATAATATGAAAGATGCTTATGCTGCATCGGATATTATTGTTTCTCGTGCTGGTGCAATGGCTATTTCTGAATTATGTATTGTAGGTAAACCAACAATTTTAATTCCATTGCCAACAGCTGCAGAGGATCATCAAACAAAAAATGCTCAATCTTTAGTTTATAAAGAAGCCGCAATTTTAATAAAAAATAGCGAAGCAAAACAAGTTTTAATAAAAGATGTAATTGCCTTAGCGAACAATGAAGAATTAAAGAAAAAATTATCTCATAATATAAAGTTATTAGGAAAACCTAATGCTACTAAAGAGATTGTTGATATATTATTGAATTTATTATAATGAATATTTTAGATAAAACATATTATTATTTTATCGGTGCTGGAGGAATCGGAATGAGTGCTTTAGAAAGATTCTTTTTATCCCTAGGTAAGAATGTTGTTGGTTATGACAAGACACAAACAGAACTTACATCTCAATTAATTTTAGAAGGGATTAATATTCATTTTGAAGATAATATTGATCTTATTCCTGATGGAATAACAAAAGAAAATACGCTGGTAATTTATACTCCAGCAGTACCAAAAGATCATTTAGAGTTAAATTATTTTCTTACAAATGATTTCAAAGTAATGAAGCGTTCTGAAGTTTTAGGTGAAATTACTAGACATACATACAATATTGGAGTTGCTGGAACACATGGAAAAACAACAACATCTTCTATTTTGGGACATATATTAAAAGTAGCCAATGTAGAGTGTACTGCTTTTTTAGGTGGAATAGCAGAAAATTATGATTCTAATATCATTCTTAACGGTTCAAAATATACAGTCGCTGAAGCTGATGAATTTGACCGTTCTTTTTTAAAATTATCTCCAAAATTAGCTATTATTACATCTGATGATGCAGATCATTTAGATATTTATGGTGAAAGAGATGAGGTTAAAAAATCTTTTCAAGAATTCGGAGCAATTGTTGAAGAAAAATTATTTGTTAGAAAAGGTTTAGAATTTAATAATGCTTACACGTATGGAGTTGATGCAGACGCCGATTACAACGCATATAATGTAAGAATTATTGAAGGGCATTATGTTTTTGATGTAAAAACGCCAAATGGTTCGTTGAAAGATGTAGGTATTTTATTACCAGGATATCATAATATGGAAAATGCAGTTGGAGCATTAGCTGTGGCTGATTATATGGGAGTTCCTCATGAAAAAATAAGAGAAGCTTTATCTACTTTTATTGGAGTGAAAAGAAGATTTAATCGCTTTGAAATAAATGATAAAATTTATATTGATGATTATGCGCATCATCCAACAGAATTAGATGCTGCAATTCGTTCAGTTAGAGAATTATATCCAGGTAAAAAAGTTTTAGGAGTTTTTCAACCACATTTGTTTACAAGAACAAGAGATTTTGCAGATGACTTTGCAAAAAGTTTATCAAAATTAGATAGCTTAATACTTTTAGATATTTATCCAGCTAGAGAGCTTCCAATCGAGGGTATAACTTCAAATTTCTTGTTAGAAAAGGTAGATTTACAAGAAAAATTAGTATCTTCATTAGACAATAGTTTAAATGAGATAAAGAAACAAGATTTTGATGTCTTATTAACTGTTGGAGCGGGGAATATTGATACAATTGTTAAACCTATAAAAAAATGGTTAAGTGAAGCGTAAATTGAAAATCATAAAAGTGATTTTAGGAGTTATGTTACTAATTGGATTAATTAGTTTTACCATAATTCACAATGCTTCGCGTAAAGTGAGTAAACTAGATGTTGCGTTTGTTCAACCTGTAGATAATTATTTTATTAATGATGAAGCAATAAGAGAAATTATCAATAAAGGAGGAAAAGATATTTTAAGTCAAAAATTAAAAGACGTAAATGTTAAGGAAATAGAACAAAGAGTTTCAGAAAATCCTTTTGTAGACTCAGTTCAAGTAAATAAAAATATTAATGGTGTAATACGATTAGATATTGTTGCTAATAAAGCAGTAGCTAGAGTAAAAACTCCAAAAAATGAATTTTATTTAACTAATAATGGAGAAAAAATGCCTTTGTCAAAACTAAGTTCAGCAAATGTCATTTTGATCTCTGGAGATGTAAAACCAAATGAATATGAGGATTTAAGTAAGTTCGTAATAGCTCTTAAAGAGGATGATTTACTAAAAAATCATATTATAGCGATAGAAAAAAAAGGGCAACGCTCCTATGATTTACTTGTTAATTCAGGTAATTATTATATTGAGTTAGGTACTTTGAATAATTTTGATCAAAAATTACATAATCTAGATTTATTTTATAATCAATACATTGATTATATTGGAACAGAAGATTATGAAAAATTAAGCTTAAAATTTGTAAACCAAGTTGTAGCAACCAAACGTATAAAAAATGGAAAACAATAGCAAAATTGCAGTTGGCTTAGACATAGGGACTACAAAGATTGTAGCACTTGTCGGTAGAAAAAATGAGAATGGAAAAATAGAAATTTTAGGATATGGTCAAGCTAAAAGTTTGGGTGTACATAGAGGAGTAGTAAATAATATAACTCAGACTATAAATTCTATTAAAGAAGCAATAGATAAAGCAGAGAAAAATTCTGGAATAAAAATAACAGATGTGACTGTAGGTATTGCTGGACAACACATTCGTAGTTTACAACATAGCGATTACATTACAAGAACGAATTCTGAAGATGTAATTGATGACAACGATTTGAAATTGTTAACCAATCAAGTTTATAAATTGGTTATGTTACCTGGTGAAGAAATAATTCATGTTCTTCCTCAGGAATTTAAGGTAGATAACGAAGGAGAAATTAGAGAGCCTATCGGGATGTATGGTAGTCGTCTTGAAGCTAATTTTCATGTTGTAGTTGGTCAAGTATCCTCTATTAGAAATATTGCTCGTTGTGTAAAAGCAGCAGGATTACGTCTGGCAAGTATTACTTTAGAACCTATAGCATCTTCTAGTGCAGCTTTAAGTGAGGAAGAAAAAGAAGCTGGTGTTGCATTAATTGATATAGGTGGAGGTACAACTGATATTGCAATTTTTAAAGATAATATTATTCGTCATACTTCAGTAATTCCTTTCGGAGGAAATGTAATTACTGAAGATATAAAAGTTGGTTGTTCCATTATAGGAAAACAGGCAGAAGCGTTAAAAGAAAAATTTGGTTCAGCATGGCCAGGAGAAAATAAAGAAACTGAAATTGTTTCAATTCCAGGTTTAAAAGGGAGAGAAGCAAAAGAAATTTCTTTAAAAAGATTGTCTCAAATAATTCACGCTCGTGTTCAAGAAATATTAGAACAAGTTTACTTAGAATTAAAAAATTATGGTTGCGAAGATCAAAATAAAAAATTAATTGCTGGTATTGTTTTAACAGGAGGAGGATCAAAATTAAAACACATACGTCAACTAACTGAATACGTTACGGGGATGGATGTAAGGATAGGATATTCTAATGAACATATAGTAGGTGCTAAAGCAGAAGAAATTAGTGGGCCAGAATATGCAACATCGGTAGGATTATTGATGAAGGGATTAGAAGAGTTAGAATTGAGTTATAATTATCAACGAGAAATCTTTGAAAAACCTGTTATTAATAATTTAAATAATCAAGAAGAATTAGAAATAGGAATTCATAAAGAAAAGGCTAAAGAAGTTAAATTAGAAGAAATAGCTGAAGTAAAGATTGAAGAAAAAATTATAAGAAGACCTAAGAGAGAAGATATAGTAGATGATTTACTAGATCAAGAAATAGGTCAAAAAGTAGAAACGAAATCTAAGCCAGAAAAGAAAAGTTTTTTTTCTAAATGGACAGATAAGTTCATTCAAATGATAAACGAAACTGAATAAGAATAAGAATAAAATAAATTAAGAACCAATTTAAAAATAAGGATATGAGTGATACGTTAACAGGAGATATTGTATTCAACTTACCAAAAAGTAGATCTCAAGCAATCAAAGTGATTGGAGTTGGAGGAGGTGGTAGTAATGCTGTAAACTATATGTTCGAACAAGGAATTGCAGGTGTAGAATTTGTAATTTGTAATACGGACTCTCAAGCATTATCAAATAGTCCAGTTTCTACTAGAATACAATTAGGACAAGCTATTACAGAAGGATTAGGAGCAGGTGCAAATCCTGAAGTTGGTGAACAATCTGCAATTGAAAGTGCTGAAGATGTAAAAGCAGTTTTAGATGAAGGTACTAAAATGGTTTTTATTACTGCAGGAATGGGAGGTGGTACTGGTACAGGTGCAGCCCCAGTAATTGCAGGAATAGCAAAAGAAATGGATATTTTGACTGTAGGTATTGTAACAGCGCCATTCTTTTTTGAAGGAAGAATGAGGTTGGAACAAGCTGAAAAAGGTATCGAAAAATTGCGTAAAAATGTAGATTCACTAATCGTTATCAATAA
The DNA here is from genome assembly GCF_032109125.1 of Chishuiella sp. Classification (NCBI taxonomy): domain Bacteria; kingdom Pseudomonadati; phylum Bacteroidota; class Flavobacteriia; order Flavobacteriales; family Weeksellaceae; genus Chishuiella; species Chishuiella sp. The sequence goes on along the minus strand of NZ_DAMCLZ010000004.1, from coordinate 74,732 downwards.
TGATAAATTACGTGAATTATATGGTAATTTAGGTTTTAAAAATGGCTTTTCTAAAGCAGATGAGGTTTTAACTACTGCCGCAAAAGGTATTGCAGAAGTTATTACACAACATTATGCAATGAATATTGACTTACGAGATGCTCGTACAGTTCTTAAAAATTCAGGAACTGCAATTATGGGTTCTGCAAAAGGAAGTGGAGAAAATAAAGCAAAAGATGCTATTTCTTCAGCCTTAGATTCTCCATTATTAAACAATAATAAAATTACAGGTGCTAGAAATGTATTGTTATTAATTTTATCAGGTAATAATGAAATTACTATGGATGAAATTGGTATAATCAATGATTATATTCAACAAGAAGCTGGTAATAGTGCTAATATTATTATGGGTATAGGTGAAGATTTAGAATTAGGTGATTCTATTTCTGTAACTGTTGTTGCAACAGGTTTTCCCACAGAAGATCAGACTTATACAGGTAAAGAAGAGCAAAAAATTGTTCATACATTAGAAGAGGATCAACCTATAAATAAAACTTTATCAGTAGATCAACCATTTGTGAATCGTGTTAAACCAATGACATTAAACTTTGGTCGTCCAGCAACAAATAATAATTCAGAACAAGCTTCTCAGCAAATTCAAAAACCTGAAGAGCCAAAGAATAATTATCGTCAAGCCGATATTAATCAAAGTTTTCAACAACAATCATTTAATCAAACAATTCAAGAGAATGATTATAATTCACCAAAGCGTTATGTTTTAGATGATGTTGAAGAAGAACCGATTAGAGAAAATAATAATACTTATAATGATTTTGAACCACGATTAAAATCTGATTTTAATCGACCACAGCAAGAATTGAATAATCAAAGTCAGAATAATAATAGTTATAATTCTTATTCAAATAGTGTATCTTCTGAATCAACAAATAGTTATCCACAAAATAGCTATGAAAGTTTTCAGTCATCAAATGAAACTTTTAATCATCTAGATTCATCTAATGTTAATGATTCTAACTCTACTAATTTTGCTTATCAACAAGAACAAGCAACTCAAGTTACTTTAGATCCTTTTAGTAAACCAATAGAGCAATCTACAGATGAAGAATTAAATAATGTAATTGAAGAAAGAAGAAGTCGTTTAAAACAGTTTAATTTTAAATTTAATAATACGATGACTAATTCTCAAGTTGATGAATTTGAAGCTATTCCTGCATATAAGAGACAAGGACTTAATTTATCTGATCGTACAGATAATCAATCGTCAGATTTTTCAGTAGGAACAAATAGAAATAACGAAACACAAATTCGTCCAAATAATTTTTTACATGATAATGTAGATTAATTGTAAGTTATTCTTAATTTAAATATTCTTATTATATAAAAGGTTCATTGCTTTTGCAATGAGCCTTTTTTTGTTATAAATTTGTAGTATAAAAGTAAAACAAATGAATTTAGAATCTCAAATAATGGGGCAATTGAAAGAAGCTATGAAAGCTAAAAACACAATTGCTCTTGAAGCTCTTAGAGCTGTAAAGTCTGAATTATTATTAGCAAAAACATCTGGAGCTAATGGAGAATTATCAGAAGATCAAGAAATAGCTTTGTTACAAAAATTAGTAAAACAGCGTAAAGAGGCAGCTGAGCAATTTGAAACTAATAATCGTCCTGAATTAGCTGAAAAAGAATTAGCTCAAGCTGAGGTTATTCAACAGTTTTTACCTGTTCAATTATCTGAAGAAGAATTGACAGTTGCTTTAAAAGAAATAATCACTGAGGTTGGAGCTACATCTGCTAAAGACATGGGTAAAGTAATGGGAGCAGCTTCTTCAAAACTTGCTGGTAAAGCAGAAGGAAAATTAATATCAATAAAGGTAAAAGAGATTTTATCAAGCTTATAATTTCTCAATTTTATATTTCAAATATTAAGAAAAGGTAAAATATTTAATATTTTATCTTTTTTTTATTTAACGTTATATTTTTAAATATTTGATAATCAAGTTCTTAACATTGAATTGTTCTCAAAAGTTAAAATAATTAATAAACACCTTTTATTTTAACTTTTAATTAACATTTCTCTCTGAGCCACTTAAAATAGATGTTTCAAGATGTAAGATTTTGTAATTTACCATTAATTAGAATTGTTTTAGATAACAAGTGGTTGATAACCTTAAATTTGCAAAGTAATCAGAAATATCTAAAGGATGACGAAAAGCATTACAGCTTTTATAGCGATGTTAATGATTTTTCCAATAGCGAATGCTGATGGTAAAATTTTTAAAGAATCTGAGAAAGATAGAACAACTATCATAACAGCTTCAGAGAAAAGAACAGGAAGTGTAGTTGATAATGATACAATTAAAAATGATACATTATCAAATGAGAAAGAAGTAGATGATTTTATAGAGAATAGTGCTCATAAAATTTCTACAGGAGTTGTTTCTTGGTATGGAGGAAAATTCCATGGACGACAAACAGCAAGTGGGGAAAAGTATGATAAACATGAACTTACTGCTGCACATAAGTCTTTACCATTTGGGACTAAAGTAAAAGTTACAAATATTAGAAATGGGAAATCTGTTGTTGTAGAAATAAATGATAGAGGACCATATGTAAAGTCTAGAGTTTTAGATTTAAGTCAAGCTGCTTTCGATGAAATTGGTCATACTAATACAGGTGTGATGCAAGTTGAGTACGAAGTATTAAAAAGCGAAGATTAAAAATCTAGAAATGAAGAAAAAATTAAAAGGTTAAGAAGAACTCTTCTTAACCTTTTTTATTTATAATTAATTTTTGATAATTTTTTTAGTTACAGTACCATTAGTTGTTTTTATTTCAATAATATATACACCTTTAGGTAAGTTACTTAAATTAATTTTATTGTAATTTTGTTTAACATCTGTTTTTAAAACAGTTTGACCAGTTATATTAATAATATTTATTTGAGCATTATTAATATTAGATGGTAAATTAACAGATAAATCGTTTATTATAGGATTTGGATAAACTGTTAATTGGTTTAAAGTATTATCTATGTTAGATAATGTAGAGTCTGTAGATAATAAATATCCTCCAAAACCAACCGCATCTACCGTAATTTCCCAATATTTATAAGTGTCATTCCAAATAACATTACTTGCTTCTAGTTTTGTACTAATAGGAGTATTTTCATATGAAGAAGATAATCCAGTATTATCTTTACTCTTTCCAGCATAATAATAAATAATTAAATTATCTTTATTTGTGTCATCTGTTGGAGAAGTAGGTAATTTTACTATAGAATTTTTATTATAGATATCAAAATCATTTTGAGTGTAATATAATGTTACTTTACCTGTTGAAGTTGAATTATTATTACTTGCATTAATTTCAATTCTTCTTTGTACAAAGTTCTTAGCTTCAGAATCAATCCAAACTTTAGCAGTTGTATTACCAGAAATCGGTATAACTCCGTTTGCTTCTACTCTTGTAATAAGTTCACATCCATTAATAAAATGATTATATCCTAATTCTACAGATTGAGTGGCTTCTTTAGAAGTTGTTGCTAATTGTTTTATTGCGGGTAAATTCTCATAAACTAGTGCTCTTACTTTAGCATTGTATTGGTTATTTACAGTGAATGTTGTTCCATTATCTCTTGACAAATAAGTTTTTTGAGAGACATTTATGTTGTCTGAACCAAGGACTAAATTAGTATTTGTAGTTTTTAAAATAACAAAAAATTCCTGTCCAGATATAACGTTAATATCTTCGTCTATAAAACTTAAGTTATTCCAACCAGATTGTTCTAATGTCTTTATATTATTAATAACTTTAGTAGTTATTAAATCACCTGGTTTTCCTTCATTATTTACTTTTCTAATTTCTATAGTTAATGGAATAGTTGCAGTGGTATTAGTATTGTAATTACCTAGTAAAAAAGTAATATTTCCAAGTTTACCAGTTGCAGTAGCTGTTAATTTTACTCCAACGTTTGCCTTTTCATAGTTAACATTATTAGTACCATTATTCACTGGATTTCTTTCAGTAGGAAATCCCCATTTATAAGCAAGAACATCGTTTGCTAAAGTGTAGTTTACACTAATAGGACAAGAAGTATTATTGTTCAATTTATTTACTTCTGCACCTACAGCTTTGTAAATGTTTAATTTTCCATACCCAAATTCGTTTGTATAATTATTAGTTGTAAAATTATCTTTGTTTACATTCTCTATTAAACGTTGTTTTACGTCTTTTGCAGTTAATTGATTATTAGCTTGTAATAATAGAGCTGTTGCTCCCGCTACAGCAGGCGAAGACATGCTAGTTCCTGTCATTTGAGAATAATATTTTCCATCTATAATGTATGGATCTATATTATCTTTTGTTTTAGCAGAAATAACAAAAGTACCCCCAGCAGCAATATCAGGTTTACGAGCTTCATCTGCTCTTGGTCCTTTAGAACTAGAAGAATTTAGAGTTTCTGTTTGTATAACACTTGAACTATAAGTTCCATTATTAGCAGGAACACCACTATTTACAGCAAAAGCAACATTACCAACATAATTTGCAACTGTAATAGCTTCGTCTGCCGTACCAGGAGAACCTATAGTATAATTGTTATCTCCTTCAGGAAAATATATGTCTGCTAAATTATAATTTGTAGTATATAGCCATCCATCAAGAGTTATATTATTATTAGAAATATTCTCAATTTCTAAATCATATATACCTTTTGTATCAGTTAAATCTAATCTTTCTGTAGCTAATTGAATAAATCTTTTTCCTAAACTACTATCAACATAGTTATATATAGTTAATTCTTGATATTCATCTCCAGTTTGATTTTTTAAATAGTATGTACCACCACTACCTGCATTTTGAGTGAAAACATCTCCAGTTGGAGCAGTTAATTTTACATTAATAGCAGATGTATTTTTATCTCCTTTAGTAAATGCTAAAAAGCTGAACAATGAAGAAGTATAATCTAGGTTATTTTCTCCTATTTGTATTTTTATTGATTTTTTTTCATTTGGAGCTAAATTAATTCTTTGGTGTATATTTCCGCTACCTTCATTTCCAGCGGAAATTACAACAACACGTCCAGGACCAGATGTAGTAAAATCATTTACTTTAATTTCATGAGCAGATTTTCCATCATGAGGACTTGCTTGTCCACCAATACTCATATTTACAACAATTGGTTTACCTTGTTCGTCAGCAACTTTTTTAAAGTAATCCAATGCTTCAATCGTATTTGTTGTAGGAAAGCCATCATTTCCACCTTTTACGATAACTAACGTTGCTTCGGGAGCCATACCTTTATGTGGAGTTCCTTCTAAGCCAGAACCATTACCAGCAGCAGTTCCTGCTACATGTGTACCATGCCCATGAGTATCTTTCTCTCTTATATATCCTGTAGGAGTTCCATCTATTTCATCATTAATATGTGCTTGAGTATATTCTACTCCTCTATTAGCAGTTTTATATAGATTTGGAGAATTTTCTCCAGCAATAGGTGTTAGGGTTTGATCCCAAATACTTAAAATGCGAGATTGTTTTGTAATAGGATCAATAAAGTCAGGATGAGTGAAATCAATACCTGTATCAAAAATACCAACTAATATATCTTTTCCTGTGTAATTTGTTCCATTCAAAACACCATTTTGTAATAATGCTGCTCCAGATTCAATTACATTGGATTGATTATTTAAATAATCTATTTGTGGATATTTAACAGTTGATATATATTGATTATCTCTTAAACGATTAAAATCATTTTCAGATAATAATGCAGTAACGAAATCTTCAGAAACAGATTGTACTAAATATCCATCTTTTTTTAGTTGTTCAGGATCTTTAGTATAAATAATGGCTTGATAGTATTCTTTTACTGTACCATTTGGAGATATTAAAGAAGTGATAGGTAATACTTCATCGTTTGTTAAACTATTACTAGTTTTTTTTAGAACATTATTTTTTCTTTCTTTAAGAAGATTTTCAAATCTTGGATCAATTTTAAGTTGAGCAGAAAGATATGATCCTGATAGTAATAACAATGTCCCTAGGATTGGTAGAGAATTAGATTTAATTACTTTTAAATTAGTTAGTTTTTGTAGATTTCTAATCATGTGTTAATTTATTATGTGTGTTAATTTATTTTTTTAATGTAATAAATCTATATCAGGAAGTGATATGGATTTTACAGATTTTATTTTATATATTTTTTCTAAATCTTCTTTTTTTATAAGAGCTGTTACAAACTTACTAGTTGTGGATTGTACAGAAATACCATTAGTAACTAAATCAGAAGGAGAACTAGTATAAATAATAACATTATATACATCTTGATATCCGTTATCTGTTTTTATTGTAATAGGAGTTGACCTTTCTAAATCTTGAATCGTAACTTTGTGGCTAAACATTTTTTGTTCATTTATTTTTTGTTCGCTCTTTAAGCTTTTCTGATTGTTACAAGAAATAATAAATAGAAGAAATAAATATATATTGATTTTTTTTTCATAACATTAAGTTAAAATTAATTTAATTAATATTTAATAAAAAGTTAATTTTAAAAATACTGTTGAAATTTATTTTATCTGTAATAAAACTCTTTATTATTAGATAAAATCAAAATATATGTATAAAAATAATGATGAATATTTAAATTCTATTCTGTTCTGCTGTTTTGTTTCCTTGTTTTGTTTCTTTTAATTTCTGATTTCCGAAGTTATATTTCATATTTATAAGGAAATATTGTGTATCTCTATAATCTTTGAAATATTGATTTTGATTAGAATATTTTGTAGAAAGAGTATTACGATCAGTCTTGAAGATATCATTAAAGGTAACACCTATTTCAAATTTTTTATCATAGAACTTTTTATTAATTATTAAATAAGTATTTTGAGATGAGCTTATATCAAAAGAACCTTGTATACTTTTTGAATTATATTGATAACCAATAAATAAATTAAATGTTTTTTGTTTGTTAAAATCTATTTGGGTACTAATATTCGTATTGTAAAAGAAAACATCATTTTTATATAATTGATTTTCATTTGCTATATTTTTACCAAAATAATAGTTTTGGTTATACTCTCCCATCATGAAAAAATTAAATTTTAACCATGATTTCAAATTAAAATTCTTTGAAATATTTCCTCCAAAAGCCTTTCCATTTTTAATATTTGTAAAATTATAAATAACAATATTATTACTGTTATCCTGATAAGAAATCTCCATTGCAGGATCTTTTTCATACCTATAATATGTTTCAAAATTCCAATCACTAACTGTATAATTTAAGCTGAAATTATCTATAAAAGTCGATTTTAAATTGGCATCTCCTTGGAAGTAAGAAAAAAGATTATAATAAGATTTCGATGGATTCAAGAAATTATAATTAGGTCTACTAATTCGTTTTCCATAATTAAAACCCAATTGTTGTTTATCATTAATTGTATGATTGAGATAAAATGTTGGAAAAAGATTAGAATTTATTCGGTTATTTTTATTTTCAGGATTATCAGATATTGTATTTATCCATGTAGCTTCAGATCTTAAACCAGCCTTTACTTCCCATTTTTTCCATTTGTAATTTCCAGAAACATAAAATGCTAAGATTTGTTCTTTATAATCGAAAGTATTACTTTTTTCAGGTTGATAAATAAGATTTTGATTAACTCTTTCATAAAAATTCATATCATTATCATTGGTAACGTAGCTGTATTTTGTTCCAGCTTCTATACCATAATTATCATCACTCAAAGTATAATCAAATTGAGTAGAGTATAATTTTACATCTTGTCCACTATTTGTCTTAAATTCATTTTCATTATAAGGTTTATCTTTAAAATTTAGTTGAGTCAAAACACCTTGATTTTCTTTATAATGTCTAATGCTAAAATTATTTGTCCATGTAAGACTGTTTTTATTAAATTTTTTATCATAAATAAAATATGAATTAAAACTATTAGAATATTCTTTTCTATTATTTTCCGTAGTGTAGTTGGATTCGGGATTATTGTTTATAAGATTATAAATAGTTGTAGGAACAATATAATTACCAACAGATGCGGGATTATTATAACCATTAAAACCAAACTGAATATTTTGTAAACTATCAATAGAATATTGCGTAGCAAAATTATATATATGTTGCTCTTTTGCAATAGTTCTTCTTATCATATCACTTTCCCACTTAGTTTGTTCATTTTCATAAGTAACAACATCTAAGTTTTTTCGAATATATTTTCCATTCACAAAATAATAGCTTCCAGTTAATTGCCATTTATTTTTATTATAAGTATGTGATGTTCCAATCATTCCTTTCGAGTAAATGGATTGATGATAACGAGTATACAATTGACCTTTATAACCAGATAAAGTATTTTTTTTCATTTTTATATTTATAATTGCACTTCCCGATGCCTCATATTTAGCTGGAGGATTAGTAATTACTTCTATAGAAGATACTAAGTCACCATTTGTATTTTCCAACAATTGCTTTAGTTGGTCTTGTGTCATCAATGTTTTTTTATCGTTTATCATAACAATAATCTGACTATTTCCACGAATACTTAATTGATCATTTTTCATAAGAACAGTAGGTGTATTTTTCAAAATATCCCATGCACTAAGATTTTGTAGAGGAGTATTCTCTACAGTAAATTCTAGTCCATCAATTTTTCTTTTCAACATTGGTTTTAGTGCAGAAATAGAAACTGTCTCTAAATTTACAGTAGTATTTTTTTTCAAAATTATTTCTAATTGTTGTATACTATCATATTTATAATTTTTTTCAAAAGGAAGAAAACCAAGTTCTTTTACAGATAAAATAAAAGATTTGGCTTTATTTAAGTCAAATTCAAATTTCCCTTCTTCATCAGTATTTATAATTAAAGTTTCATTTTTAGAAGTTTCAATTTCTATAAAATTAGAAGAAATAGGTTGTAGTTTCTCATTTATTAATTTACCTAGAATAGTTTGTGTAAAAACAAAATGAGGGATGAATAAAAACAAATAGACTAACTTTCTCATGATATGTTATTTTCAACAAATCTCATTTTATTCTTTTTTGGAATTGTTTAATGAACGGTTAACGATGGGTTAATGAATATTTCATTGAGAAAAACATGTTATTTTTGAATATGAGAATTAAGAAAAAATATTATTCATTTTTATTTCCACTAGTCCTATTAGTTCTAATAATTTTACAGGTTTATTATATTTATAATTCCTACAGATTAATTGAAAAAGATTTAATTGCTTCATCAAAAGAAATTACAACCAAAATAATGGATGAAATGGATGAAGAAAATGATACAAGTAAAGAGCAATTATTACAATATTTTAAATATAATTTACATAAACAATTAATAAAACCGCAGTCTAATCAGGAAAATAAAACCAATTTTAGTTTCACAAGTTTAAAGCCTAAAATAGATTCTTTAGTAAATAGTTATACAAAAGAAAATAATTTCGAAATAGCAATTCGTTCCGAAATTTATTCTCTTTATGATGATATTAATAAAAAAGAACTTATTCTGAATAATTCTTTGATAGTATATGAATCAAAAAATAAAATAACTAATCCTATAAATGTTAATCAAAGTGTTTGGACTACGGATAATATTGTAGAAGAAAAAAATACTAACCTGAGTATAAATAATAAGCAACATTATAAATATAAAGTAGAATCAAGAGTAGACTTTGAATTATTGAATATCAAATTTTTATTATTTAAAAAAATTATTCCTCTTATCATTGTAAGTCTATTAATAGTATCAATCATTGTTTATTTATATTGGAAAAGTATACAAAACTTAGAAAAACAAGAAAACAAAATAAAACAATTGCATCTTACTATAGATTCTATTGCTCATGAATTAAATACTCCGATTACAACAATAAAATTTGCTATTCAAACTATACAAGAAACAGAAAAAAAGAAAATTATCAATCGTCAGTTATCTCGTTTAGAAAATACGATTGAATCTATTTTTGAAAAAAATATAGAAGAAGAACAATTAGTAAATAAGAAAATTATCGATGATTTATTTAAAGAAATAAAACAACAACATCCCGAAGTTTTAATAATTCTTAACTTAGATTTTCAACAAAATAATAGTTTAAATAGTTACGATTTCCGACTAATAGTTCAAAATTTGATAGAGAATTCAATAAAATACGGAGCAACTAAAATTCAGTTAAACTTTGAATTCAATAATATTATAAAACTTCTTTTTTCAGATAATGGAATAGGTATTCCCGAAAAGGATATTCCATTTGTTTTTTACAAATATTATAGAGTAAATCGCGAAATAAATATCAATGTAAACGGTTTAGGTATTGGTTTATATATCGTAAAAACTACGACGAATAAGTACAATGGTATTATCCGTCTAGATAATAATAAAGAAAATGGAGTTAATTTTTTAATAGAACTACCAAATGAAAAATAAACTAATTCTAATTGAAGACGATCAAGATTTAGGTTTGGTCTTACAACAATATCTAGAGTATTCTAATTATGAGGTAATTTGGTTTAATCATCCTCAAAAATTCTTAGATAATCTACATCAGCTACAGAACACAAAACTACTAATTGTTGATGTTATGATGCCAGAAATAGATGGATTTACTTTAATAAATCAACTAAAAGATAAATTAAGTATACCATATTTATTTTTAACAGCAAAAGCCCAAAGTTTCGACCGTGTTTTAGGATTAAAAATAGGAGCAGACGATTATATAACAAAACCTTGTGATCCTGAAGAACTATTATTAAGGATCAAAAATATTTTAAAAAGAAATTATACATTTCCACAAGTAGAAATAGCTATAGGAGATTATTTATTTAATCATTCACATTTTAGTTTAAAACACAAAGAAAAACTTTTCCAATTAACAGAAAAAGAAGCAGAGTTATTGAGTTATTTTATTCAACATAACAATCAACTAGTTTATAGGAAAGAGATCCTAAAAACAATATGGGGCGAAAATGATTATTTTCTTGGTCGTAGCCTAGATGTATTTATGACTCGTTTGCGAAAATATTTTAAAGAAGACGAACGTATAAAATTTGAATCTGTTCGTGGTATAGGATTTAAGATAGAGTTACCAATAAACTAAGAAGAATAAATAATGAATTTCTTGGTTATAAATATTTAGGTAAACCCTACGGAACAGGCTTTCACGTTCCCAATCTTTTTTTGATTGGCTATTTCATTTCGAAAGCCTCAATGATCAATTCGAAATGCAATGATTATGTCGAAATATATCCAATCAAAAAAAGGATTTCCACTTCAATCCTTTTTGCAAATACAGAGAAGAGATTATTTAGAATAATATATAGAAAACAAATTTTAACCTCTTTTTCTTATCTATTCAGTTTACTATAATATAATTTTTTAAAATATATTTTTAATCGTTAAATAATACATTTCAGCTATATATTTTCTCAGTTGAGTAACTTTTGCTTGTCGAAAAAAAAATACACGTATAATTTTATCCCATAAAAAATAAATAATATACTTATGAAAACAAACATAACTATCTTTTTCATTCTTGTACTTTTTTCAACTTATCTAAATGCTCAATTTACTAATATTGAAGATAAATTTTATCAGCCCAAAAAAGAAATGAAAAAGCTTGATTTTAAAAATACAGAGAATATTAGCTTAAAGGTTGATAATGATACAATAACTGGTGTTATACTAAAACCAAGTAATAATAAAAAAAATAAAACAATTGTATTTTTTCATGGAACAAGTGGAAATATATCTACTTACCAATATATTGTAAAACCATTGGTAGAAGATGGATTTCAAGTAGTAATGATTGATTTTAGAGGATATGGAAAATCTACAGGAAAGCCAAGTCATCTTAATGTAGCTTTTGATGGGCAAATATTTATCAATTATTTGTTAGGAAGAAAAGATATTAAGAATACTAAAATATATTTTTATGGAGCTTCTCTAGGATCGCAAATAGCAACGCATTTAGCAAAACAGAATCAGTCAAAAATAGCAGGTCTTATTATAGAGGGAGGAATGTCTTCGTTTACAGATATAGCAGTTCGTTTTGCTCCAGACAAAAAAGAACAAATAGAAATGTATATGCAATCTCCTTATTCTGCAAAAGAAGATGTGAAATATTTGAATAACATACCAAAGCTTTTTATTTATAGTAAGGGAGATTCTACTGTACCTTTTGAACATGGTCAAATTATTTTTGAGAATGCTACTGAACCAAAAAAGTTTATTGAATTTTCGGGTGAGCATATACAAGGAATGGTAATGCAACCAGAAATTATTTTGGCGGCAGTTAATAAACTTTAATCACGAATTTGCAATAGTGATTGACGCGGCATCCTTTTATAAACAATTCTTCTAAAAAAATAAATTTTATTGTTTATAAAAGATATAGCATAAAGCACGGTGCGAAGCAATTGCCCAAAAAGTAAACATAATTTATTATAAAGTTTAAAACAACTTCGAAATAAAAAAAATCGTCTTATAATTAAGACGATTTTTTTATTTATTTTATTTTATTTAAAAATCTTAAGGACTTCAGTAGTTCTTGCTCTAGAAGCTTCAGCTAATTCAGCATTTCCTAAATCTTCTCCATGAGATGGAATCATTTCTTTTATCAATGGATCCCAATTATTTTTCATTAGATTAGGGAAACATTGTTTAAGTAAATCTAACATGGCACTTACAGAAGTAGATGCACCAGGAGAAGCTCCTAATAAAGCAGACATAGAACCATCTTGCGATGTTACTATTTCTGTACCGAATTTTAGAGTTCCTTTTCCGTTTTCTTCTTCAATAACTTGTACACGTTGTCCAGCACTTTGTTCAAACCAATCTTCTAATTTAGCTTCTGGGTAGTATTCTTGTAAAGATTCTACCTTTTTCTCTTTAGATAATAGTACTTGACTGATTAAATATTTAGTTAAATCAATATTATGTAAACCACAATTAAGTAAAAAACCTACATTACCAAAGTTTACAGATTTAAATAAATCTGTATGAGATCCTTGTTTCAAAAATTTTGTTGAAAATGTAGCAAAAGGACCAAATAATAATGATTGTTTACCGTCAATAACACGAGTGTCTAAATGAGGAACAGACATTGGAGGCGCTCCAATTTTAGCTTTTCCATAAACTTTAGCATGGTGTTTTTTTATGACATCTTCGTTTTGGCAAATTAACCATTGTCCACCTACAGGGAAACCACCATATTTTTTAGATTCTGGAATACCAGTTTTTTGAAGTAATAAAATTGCTCCACCACCAGCACCAATAAATACAAAGTCTGCATTTACAGCTTTATTAGTTCCAGATTTTAAATCTTTAACTTTTATAGCCCATTTACCATTACTTAAACGAGTTAAATCTTTAACTTCGTGTTCAGTTTCTAGTGTGATTTCTTTTTTATTTTGTAACCCTTTAAATATTTGTCTTGTTAATTCTCCAAAATTAACATCAGTACCAAGGTTCATGTGCGTTGCTGCAACTTTTTCATTACCCTTTCTACCATCAACAATTAATGGAGCCCATTCTTTTATTTTAGAAATATCCTCAGAATATTCCATATCTTTAAATAAAGGATGTTGAGATAATTTCTCGTAACGTTTTTTCAAAAAGTTTACATCTTCATCTCCCCATACAAAAGACATATGTGGTGTTGGACGTAAAAATTTTTCTGGAGAAGAAACATAATTATTTTCGACTAAATAAGACCAAAATTCTTTAGATGTTTCAAACTTTTTAGCGATACCAACAGCTTTGTCAATATTAACAATACCATCCTTACCCATTGGAGTATAATTTAACTCACAAAAAGCAGAGTGTCCAGTTCCTGCATTATTGAAAGCATCAGAACTTTCAAATCCAATCTTATCTAATTTTTCGAAAACAGAAATTTTAATATTTGGATCAATTTTTTTAAGAAGTATACTTAGTGTTGCACTCATGATACCAGCACCAACCAATACGACCTCTTGAGGTTGCTTTTCCATTTTTCAAAAATATATTTTTGCTTACAAAGGTATCAATAAATAGTCTTTTTTACGAAATAATATTTAAAAAAAACAATGATATTTTACATTAAATATTTTTAACAACTACTTTTTAATGAATAAAAAGTAATTTATGCAATTATATTTTATTAGTGACCTATTTCATCAATGGTACTATTTGTTTTTAAACTTTCTTCAAAAGCTTTTTTATTAACAACTGTTGTCTTTGATATTTTATCATGCCAGTCATTTCCACCTAAAAAAGAAAAAGCATCAAAAGGTATTATTCTTGATATATTTCTTGAAAAATAGTCTTTTATTGTTGGATTTGTACCATCTATCATTACAACTTTGGTTCCAGTAATATATTTTCCAATTGATCTACCTTTTGTAATAGCTTCAATTCCAAAATAAATAAGAAAGTAAGCACTTGATGTCAAAATACGATCTAATAAAGGATGTATATTTTCAATTTCATTGAAAATTTTACTTTCAGGATTTATAAAATAAATAAAAAGAGATATTATAGAAAATATAATAATTATACTAATAACTATAAAAATAGAATCAATAATAAAATTTAAAAATCGAACTCCTTGATTAGCTTTGTTTTCTCCAACAGTATAATCTTGATGCATATAGAATTAATTGAATAGATATAATGTAACATTATTATATCTGAAATTAAATTTTATCTTTTATCCAACGGCGAAGATTAATATAGTTGGTATTTCTTCTTAATAATTCATCAGATTCAGCTTCAATTAAAAATTTATCTAAATCACGAAAAGCTTTTATTTTTTCTTGTGGATATAAATCATTTAATTCAATAAAGAATAAACTAATTTTTCTAGTTATACTATTATTATTCTTCATTTTTTTACAAAACTGATGTGTTTTATAAGAATAAGAATCAAGTTCAAGATCGTTTCCAGAATCATATAAATTCATCATAATTAGAACATAGGTATAAAAATGTAAATCTTCTTGAATATAGAAATCACTATTGACAATTTTTTGACAGTACTCGAAAGAATTTTCCCAATCTTTATTTAAAAAATGATAGGCAGCTATTTTTAGATATAATATTAATATATGATGGTTATCTATTTTTCGTTGATGTAATTTTATTTCTCTAAGTATATCCTTTATAAGAAAAGGGCTTATATTTTCTTTTGGATTGATGAAGAAATAATTTAATTTACTATTAAATTTTGTTATAAACCATAATGCTTCCACATTATCAGTAGAAGGAAAATAAGCAGATGATTTTTCTAATTGATCATACCAAAATTTAAATTCTTCCGAGTTTTTCTTTAAGTATAATATTTTTAATAAATAAGTATGACCTTTTAAAAACCAAACAGGATGTTGTTGAATTCTTTCTTTTTTCTCATAAAATAATTCAACCCATTTTTTTGAGTATTCAAAAGCATAATCAGAATCCTGTATTAGCATAGCAAGCCAAACATTAGCCTTGTAAAACCATAATTTCTCTTTGAATTTAAGATCGTTAAGATTAATATCTTTTGTTTGTTCAATAAATAATTTTTTTATTTTATTTATCTCTTCTTCATTTTTTGCATATCCATTTTCCAATAGAAGACTATATAATTTTAAAGATAAATTTGATAATCTATTGGTTTGTAAATTTTGTAAACTTAATTCTTCCGATTCTTCTATTAATTGATCAGCTCTACCAGAAATACTTCGAGTGATAAATTGAGATTCAATTATTTTTTCTAATTCTAATATATCATAAGCAATAGCTTTTTCTTCTAATTCATAAGCTTGAAATTTTGCTTTATCTAGAATTTTTAAACTTTGTTTATATAGTCCTTTTTGATATAAAATTGTGGCAAAATCAAATTGTTCCCTAATCTGCATTCGATTATTCTGTTGAGAAGGGCTCATTCGTAAACTAATTAGTATTTGTTTATAGAGGTGTGCTTTTAAATTTGATAACTGTTGTTTAGTAGTAATTTTCTTTTTTAAAATGACAGTTTCATCATATTCCTCCAATTTATCCAATGTATCAAATAATAATAAAAATTTAGCATCAGCATTAATCTGTAAACGGTTTACATAAACTTTAAATTGTCGTTTTTCTGAACGATTTAAAGATTTTATTAGGCTAAAAAGAGAATCTTTATTGTAATTAGACATTGTAATTTAAAAAGGTTTAAAATTCTTTAAATGAATAACTTATATTAAAATTAACTTGTTTATGAATTGTAATAAAAGTATATTATTTCAAAGACTAAAGTTAACAAAAAATTAATTTCACATTACAAATACAAACAAAAGAATTGGTATGAGTGCAGAAAAGATTCAAATTTTTGATACAACATTAAGAGATGGAGAACAAGTGCCAGGTTGTAAACTAAATAAGAAACAAAAACTGGAAATTGCTGCTAAATTAGATGATTTAGGAGTTGATGTTATTGAAGCTGGTTTTCCAATTTCGAGTCCAGGTGATTTTGATGCAGTAAATGCGATCTCAAAATTAGTGAAAAATGCAACTGTATGTGGATTAACTCGCGCAAACAAAAAAGATATAGAGGCTGCTGCTAGAGCATTGCAATATGCAGTAAAGCCAAGAATTCATACAGGGATTGGTACTTCTGATTCTCATATTATTCACAAATTTAACTCTAACAAAGAAGCAATAATAGAACGTGCTGTAGAAGCTGTTGCTTATGCCAAATCTTTTGTAGATGATGTAGAATTTTATGCTGAAGATGCAGGTAGAACAGATAATGCTTATTTAGCAAAAGTTTGTGAAGAAGTTATAAAAGCTGGTGCTACAGTACTTAATATTCCAGATACTACAGGATATTGTTTACCATATGAATATGGAAATAAGATAAAATATTTAAAAGATAACGTTCCTGGAATAGAAAATGTTATTATTTCTTGTCATAATCATAACGATTTAGGTTTAGCGACAGCAAATGCAGTAGCAGGAGCTATTAATGGTGCTAGACAAATAGAATGTACGATTAACGGTATCGGAGAACGTGCAGGGAATACAGCATTAGAAGAAATTGTAATGGTTTTTAAACAACATAAAGAACTTAATTTATATACAGATATTGATACAAGAATGTTAACAGAATTAAGTCAGTTTACATCAGAAACGATGGGAATGATTGTTCAGCCAAATAAAGCAATTGTAGGTTCTAATGCATTTGCACATAGTTCTGGTATTCATCAAGACGGTGTTATTAAGAATAGAGAAACTTACGAAATTATAGATCCTGCTGAGGTTGGTGTAAACGAATCATCTATTATATTAACAGCTCGTAGTGGACGTTCAGCTTTAGCTTATCGTTTAAAAAATATTGGTTTTGAGGTAACTAAAAATGAATTAGATGTTTTGTATGAACAATTTTTAGAAGTTGCTGATGCAAAAAAAGAAGTCGTCAAAGAAGATTTAGAAAGATTAATGTATCAATTTAATCAAACAGTAGAAACAAAATTTGCATGAAAACATTATTCGACAAAGTGTGGGATGCACATGTAGTGAGCCAAGTAGAAAATGGGCCACAAGTAATTTACATAGATAAACACCTTATTCATGAGGTGACAAGTCCACAAGCATTTGCTGAATTAGAAGCTAGAAATATACCAGTTTTTAGACCAAATCAAATTGTAGCAACAGCAGATCACAATGTGCCAACAATCGACCAAGATAAACCGATTACAGAACCATTGTCTAAACAACAATTAGAACAATTGGCAATTAATTGTAAAAAAAATAATATATCTTTTTATGGATTAGGACATCCATATCAAGGTATTATTCATATTATTTCTCCAGAATTAGGAATTACACAACCAGGAATGAGTTTGGTTTGTGGAGATAGTCATACGTCTACTCATGGAGCCTTCGGGGCAATAGCTTTTGGAATTGGAACTAGCCAAGTTGCTCAAGTTTTTGCAAGTCAATGTTTGTTGATGAACAAGCCGAAATCTATGCGTGTTACAGTAAATGGAAAATTAAATCCGAATGTTCAACCAAAAGATGTTATCTTATATATCATTTCAAAAATCGGAACAAATTCTGGAACTGGATATTTCTGTGAATATGCTGGTGATGTTTTCGAAAATATGTCGATGGAAGGAAGGATGACAGTTTGTAACATGTCTATAGAAATGGGAGCTCGTGGAGGAATGATAGCTCCAGATCAAACAACATTCGATTATCTAAAAGGGAGAGAATTCGCACCAAAAGGAGAAGAATGGGAACAAAAAGTTGCTTATTGGAAAACATTACCAACAGATGAAGGTGCTGTTTTTGATAAAGAAGTAGAGTTTGATGCTGCTGATATTCAACCAATGATTACCTTCGGAACAAATCCAGGAATGGGAATTGCAGTTAATGATGTAATTCCATCTAAAGATTCTTTAAGTGAAAATGAAAAAGATTCTTTCGAAAAATCATTAAAATATATGGGATTCAAAGATAATCAATCAATTATCAATTATCCGATAGATTATGTTTTTATAGGAAGTTGTACCAATGCAAGAATAGAAGATTTGCGTACAGTAGCCAATTATGTAAAAGGTAAGCAACGTAATGAAAACGTTGTTGCTTGGATTGTTCCAGGTTCAAAACAAGTCGAAAAACAAGCAATAGAAGAAGGTTTAGATAAAATTTTCGAAGAAGCAGGATTCAAATTAAGAGAACCTGGTTGTTCAGCTTGTTTAGCAATGAATGAAGATAAAGTTCCAGAAGGTAAATATTGCGTTTCTACGTCAAATAGAAATTTTGAAGGAAGACAAGGTCCAAATTCTAGAACATTATTAGCAAGTCCACTTTTGGCAGCTGCAGCAGCAGTTCATGGTAAAATTGTAGACATTAATCAAAATTAAAAAGAAATGGATTCTATCAATCATATAAAATCATCAGCTGTTCCTATCAAAATAGAAAACATAGATACAGACCAAATTATCCCAGCTCGTTTCCTAAAAGCAATTAGTAGAGAAGGATTTGGAGATAATCTATTCAGAGATTGGCGATATAACCAAGA
The DNA here is from genome assembly GCF_032109125.1 of Chishuiella sp. NCBI lineage: Bacteria > Pseudomonadati > Bacteroidota > Flavobacteriia > Flavobacteriales > Weeksellaceae > Chishuiella > Chishuiella sp. The sequence goes on along the minus strand of NZ_DAMCLZ010000004.1, from coordinate 55,691 downwards.
TAATCAGCAGATAGAGAGTTTTCCATTAAATGATTCAAAATTTAAAGGAAAAATCTTAGTTGCAGGTAAAAATTTTGGTTGTGGTAGTAGCCGAGAGCATGCAGCTTGGGCAATTAAGGACTATGGTTTCGATGTTGTTATTAGTAGCTACTTTGCAGATATTTTCAAAGGAAATGCACTAAATAATGGTATTTTACCAATTGTTGTAGAAGATGAGGTATTAAATACTATTTTTCAAAACATAGACGAAAACCCAGAAATAGAACTTGAAGTAGATTTAGAAAATCAAACATTAAAAATCAAAGATATTCAATTAACCTTTGATGTAGATTCTTATAAAAAGATTTGTTTATTAAACGGATATGATGATATCGATTTTTTAATTAGTCAAAAAGATAAAATAGAACAATACGAACAAAAACAACATAAATCTTTACAAAATGAAAACGCATAAAATAGCTGTGCTTTCTGGTGATGGAATTGGACCAGAAATCATTTTAGAATCTGTGAAAATTCTAAAAGTAGTAGAACAAGTTTTTAACTATAGTTTTGTATTCGAAGAAGGATTGATAGGTGCAATTGCAATTGACGAAACAGGAAATCCTTTACCAGAAAGTACATTACAGCTATGTAAAGATGCCGACGCTGTTTTATTTGGTTCTATTGGAGATCCAAAATATGATAATGATCCCAATGCGAAAGTTCGACCAGAACAAGGATTACTAAAATTAAGAAAAGAGCTTGGTTTATTTGCTAATATCAGACCAATCAAAGCATATGAGTCATTATTAGGGAAAAGTCCTCTAAAGAAATCGCATATCGAAGGAACAGATATGGTTATTTTTCGTGAATTAATCAACGGAATTTATTTCGGAGAAAAATTCACAGCAGACGATTATTCTTATGCATACGATACATGCACTTACAAAAAAGAAGACATCGAACAAATTACACATTTAGCATTTCAAGAAGCATTAAAACGTCGTAAAAAAGTAACATTAGTAGATAAAGCAAACGTATTAGATACTTCACGTTTATGGAGAAAAGTTGCAATGGAAATTAGCAAACAATATCCAGATGTAGAATTAGATTTCCTTTTTGTAGATAATGCTGCAATGCAATTAATCATCAATCCAAAACAATTTGATGTTATCCTTACAGAAAACATGTTTGGAGATATTATATCAGACGAAGGAAGTGTAATCGGAGGAAGTATCGGTCTGTTACCATCTTCATCCGTAGGAACAGAAAATGCATTATTCGAACCTATTCATGGTTCTTATCCACAAGCCAAAGGAAAAGGAATTGCAAACCCAATGGCATCTATTCTCAGTGCAGCAATGATGCTTCGCTATTTAGGATTAGAAGAAGGAGCAAAGGCTATAGAAGATGCAGTAGAAAATGCAATTAATAACCTTATTGTAACATCAGATTTAGACGAAACAAGTGATTATTCAACATCAGTTGTAGCAAACTATGTCATAAAAATATTATTGAGCGAGCATGACCAACAATCATATATTAATTTAGAAAATATTTTGATAGGTAAATCGACCATTATATAGTTTATATTTTTTATCTCAAAAAGCCATTCGGAAATCTGACTCTGAATGGCTTTTTTTATTTTTAGGCCAATCCCTACGAGACGCCCTTTCCGCTCTCAATCTTTTTACTTCGCTTTCCGCTGCAGATTAATTTTTAGATATAATTTCTTAATATGGATAACTAAATAAAAGAGCTTGTAGTAATCTGTAAAAAAAATGTTTTCACAGACCTGATTTAGCCAATAATAACAATCTTGTAAAGTTGTTTTTGTTGGGTACTTTGAGATAACAACTCGAGCGAGAAGCAACAGTAATGTTGTGTTTTATCTTTAGAAAAATATTTTAATTGAACATATACCCCTTTTTAAAAAGTTGTTTAACAGATAAATATCAATTTTTTTTTGAAAAAAAATAAAAATAATAGGGTTTTTGTATAACATTTTCATGAAATTAGCGACATATTCAGTACTCTAATAAAATACAATACAAAATGCGTAAAATTTTTTATCCAATTTTCGCAGCTTCAATCTTATTTGGAGGTGTACAATTGGCATCAGCACAAGACAACCTAGTTAACTCACTTAATAAAAATGTTAGTAATAACAGTAAAGAAGCTTTCAAATTTACAGAAGTTATTAATCTAACAAATACACCTATAAAAAACCAAGGTTCATCTGGTACTTGTTGGTCATATTCAGGGAATTCTTTCTTTGAGTCGGAAATGGCAAGAATGGGTAAACAACCAGTAGCTTTGTCTCCAATTTTTAATGCAAGAAATACTTACGTAGAAAAAGGGAAACAATATGTACGTATGCATGGTGCAACAACTTTAGGAGATGGAGGATCATTTTTTGACGTTATCAACACAATCAAAAATTACGGAGCTGTTCCTACAGAAGTTTACACAGGGTTAAACTACGGAACAAAAAATAATAAATTTGGTGAAATGGCAGCAATCCAAGAAGGAGTTTTAAAAGCTGTAGTTTCTAATCCAAACGGAACATTAACTCCAAACTGGGAAAAAGCTTATACTGCTGTATTAGATAGCTATTTAGGTGCTTACCCAAGCGAGTTTACTTACAACGGTAAAAAATATACTCCACGTACTTTTGCAGATCAAGTTACAGGAATTAAACCTCAAGATTATGTAGCTATAACATCTTTCAAAGATCATGCTTACTACAAACCATTTGTTTTAGCTGTTCCTGATAACTGGGCTTACGAATCTTTTTACAATGTTCCAATGACAGAGCTTACAGATAATATTGACTATGCATTGAAAAATGGATTTACTGTAGCTTGGGCAACAGATGTATCTGAAAAAGGATTTAGCTGGAAAAATGGTGTTGCTTATGTACCAGAAGTTGATTTTGCTGACATGACGCCAGAACAAAAAGCTGATATGTTCAATGGTCCAAAACCAGAAAAAGTGATTACAGAAGATATGCGTCAAGCAGCTTTTGATGATTACCAAACAACAGATGATCATGGAATGCACATTGTTGGTTTAGCAAAAGATCAAAACGGTAAAGAATATTATATCGTTAAGAATTCTTGGGGATTAACAAATGATTACGAAGGATATCTTTATGTAACAAAAGCTTTTGTACAATACAAAACAACTAACATTTTATTACATAAAAATGGTGTTCAAAAACAAACGCTTAAAAAATTAGGATTATAATTTATTAATCTTTCTATTTAATAGTAAAAATGCATCTCTTATGAGATGCATTTTTTATTTATTTTACAATGAATTTTATTTGTTTAGTATTTTCTACTGCATCTTCCCAACTTCTTTTATAATCGAAACGGATTGTGCATTCACCATTCTTATTGGCTTTTATTTTATATGTTTTTTTAGATGGAGCTCCCATTGCTCCAGTTTTATTATCAGAAGTTATAGCTTCATTTACAATTGCAACATTACAGTCATTAGGAACTGTTGTAGTCCAATCATAACCAGTTGTTGGATTTGTTGTTATAGTAAAATCAACTTCCTCTCCATTGTTTAGATGAATTGTTTTTTCTGTTTTTACATCATCTAAATTAATTGTGTTACTATTTTTTTGATTTGTAGCACAAGAGCTAATCATTGCACCTATTCCTAAGGTTAAAAGTACTTTTTTCATTTTCTTATTTTTATATTTTATCAACAAAATTAATTCAGAGTAGTATCAATTTATACCTTCCATTTAATTTTGTAATCTATTTTTTTAAAACAATAATTATGCCTCAAAAAGCTGCTCAAAAACAAACGCAATAATTTTTTCATTTTTCTATTTTTCTTTGGGCAAATCCTTCGGAACAGGCTTTCTCGTTACAATCTTTGCTGATTGGTCATTGAGCTGAAGTTGAAATGCATTCAATCAGCAAAGGATTTCCACTTCAATCCTTTTTGCGAATAATATAATGAATAACGACTAATTATAAATTAGGTTAACTTACGTTTTCAAAACCACTAATCATCAAAGCTTAACATCATCAATCATTTAAAAAGTATTCAACTTCTGATAAAATAAAAAAATATAAGCGTAATTTTGTAGTCTATTTTTTTAGACAATAATTATGCCTCAAAATGTAACTATACGCATTTCTCCTGCAGAAGCAGCAAACGAAAAAGTTTTAAAACAACGTTTAGCAAGCGCAGCAAAAACAAAATCAGAAAACATAAACGCTTATCAAATTGTTCGTCGTTCCTTAGACGCAAGAAGCCGAAATATTGTAACACAATTACAAGTAAATGTTTTTGTAAACGAAGAATTTTATGATGCTTTCGAGTTTAATCCTAATCTGCAAAATGTAGAAAATAAACACGAAGTATATATAGCTGGTGCTGGTCCTGCTGGACTTTTTGCAGCCTTAGAATTAATAGAACAAGGATTAAAACCAATCATTATAGAACGTGGTAAAAATGTACGTGACAGAAGACGAGATTTAGCCGCGATGAATAAAGATGGTATTGTGAATCCTGAATCTAATTATTGTTTTGGAGAAGGTGGAGCAGGTACATATTCTGATGGAAAATTATATACTCGTTCTACCAAACGAGGAAATATATTAAAGTCTTTACAATGGTTTGTTCATTTTGGTGCAACAGAACGTATCTTACAAGAAGCACATCCACATATCGGTACAAACAAACTTCCTGGAATTATCGCAAAAATGCGAGAAACAATCATAGAATGTGGAGGAGAAGTTTGGTTTGATACAAAATTGACGGATATAATTATTGAGGACAATAAAATAAAACAAATCGAGATTAATCACGATAAAAAAATAAATACGAATGCACTTATTCTTGCAACTGGACATTCGGCTCGTGATATTTTTAGATTATTGGATGATAAAAAAATATTCATTGAAGCAAAACCATTTGCATTGGGAGTTCGTGTAGAACATCATCAAAGTTTGATTGACGCTGCACAATATCATTGTCCTATTGGTACAGAAAGAAATGAATTGTTACCTCCAGCATCTTATTCATTGGTTTCACAAGAAGCTGGTCGTGGTGTTTTCTCATTCTGTATGTGTCCAGGAGGAATTATTGCTCCAGCATCTACAGACGAAGGAGAATTGGTTGTAAATGGTTGGTCACCTTCTAGAAGAGATGGTTTCTTTGCTAACTCTGGAATGGTTGTAACGGTAGATGAAAAAGATTTTGCTAAATATGGTTTTACTGGACCATTGGCTGGAATGAAGTTTCAACAAATGGTAGAACAAAAAGCATGGCAAGTTGGCGGAGGAAAATTAAAAGCGCCTGCACAACGTATGACAGATTTTGTTTCGGGTAAGTTGTCTAATTCATTGAACGATTGTTCGTATCTGCCAGGATTAAATTCTGGATTATTGAGTGATATTTTACCAAAAGAAGTTCACCAATCTCTGAAACAAGGTTTTCAAACTTTTGGAAAAAAGATGAATGGTTACTTTACAGAAAATGCCAATGTTGTTGCGACAGAATCTAGAACTTCATCGCCTGTTCGTATTCCAAGAAATGATGAAACTTTACAACATGTACAAGTTGCTGGTTTATTTCCTTGTGCCGAAGGTGCAGGTTATGCTGGTGGAATTATTTCTGCTGCAATGGATGGTGCAAAAGTTGCTATTGCTTTGAAACAGTTTGTTAAAAAGTAATATAGTGTTTTGGTAAATTATTGAAAAAGTAGTTTATATTTGCGGGAATAAATAAGTTGTGTGCAAGCTTTTTTCAATAAAAACGGTTTAGTAAATTATGAGAGAAATTTTGAAAAATTATGGAGCTTTAATTGGTCCATTTTTAGCATTTACTTTAGGAATTTTAGCAATTTATATTAAGTGGAATGTCGATAAACAAATTGATAAATCAAAAAGCAAAGCAAAACTAAAAAAACTTATTAAAATAATTAAAGAAACTAAACCTCCAAAAACATATTTTGAAAATAAAAGTGAAAATTTTATTCATGCAGATGAAGCGAGGAATTTAACTAATCTATCAATTTATAAATTAAAATTTAATATGATTATAGCATTTGTAAACACAATTGAAAATGAAGTGCTTGCAAACTGTGATAATGGACAAATAAAACAGTTTTATGAGCTAAAATTTATTTCAGAGTATTCCCTTGAAGAAATTAATAATTCAAGACATTCATTTAAAAGGGGAAAATTTGAAAAACATGATTTTTACAAAATAATGGACAATTATGAAAGATTGATAAATGCTTGTGAGAACCCTGGATCAGATTTTATTTATAGAGAATAAAAAAAGCCTGTAGGTAACATTTTAAATGCGGGGTTAAATTCTAAATTGATAATATTTAGGTATTTACACAAAAACTATATTTTATTTGTTTAAAAAGAGTAAATTAGCAAATAAAAAATGGTTTTGCTAACTGTAGCACTTAATTGAACTTTTTATTCAATCCTTCTCAAAGCTTGAAATCATTAGTGACATGTTTTTGACACCATGTTAGAATCTAAATAAATGAATTTGTACTTTATTATCCCTATCATCATTCTATTATTTATAGTTGTTTTTTTAATTTATAATGAAATTGAAAATAGAAAATTACTTAAAACAGTTACAAGTTTAGACAGAGGAACTTCTTCCGAACGAAAAATGGTTTTAAGAATCTTGAAATCAGGAATCAAATCAACTGCAATTTTCCACGATTTATATTTGAATAATGGAAATGAACAATATTCTCAAATAGATATAGTCGTTGCTACAAAAGTTGGAATTATAGTTTTCGAAGTGAAAGAATATAGCGGTTGGATTTTTGGAAGTGAGAATCAGGTAAATTGGACACAATTATTAGCATATGGAAAACAGAAATATAAGTTTTATAACCCTATTTTACAGAATAAAAAACATATAGAAGATTTAAGAAGGGTATATAATTTTGATGATATTCCAATTTATTCATTGATTGTCTTTTTCGGTAATTGTACATTAAAAAATCCTATTAATTTACCCCATGGAACATATTTAACTAAATCCAATAGCGTTATGGAATGGTTTAACAATATACTAGAAAAACAAAAACTTGTACGATATGGAAACCAATGGGATATTGCTAATTTTCTTAAACAAGCAGTTGAAAATGGTGAGAGTTCTATAATACGAGAAAAACACCTAAATAATATTCAAAGATTAAAATTTATAAATAAAAGTAATTAACCCAGCTACTATCATCTCTAATTGTTGCACAACTCATAATTTTATATACAAAAACTTACTATTATAAAATAAACCTCTTTAAAAACTATTTTAAGGAGGTTTATTTTTTAATCTAATTCATGATACGATCATTTCATAGTATCATGAATATGTTACGAGATAAAAAAAAATTCAACTTATCGAAAAAATAATTTTTATAAACTTATCCTATATCCCATTTTACCAATAAAGTGATAGTATATATTAACTCTTTTATATCTTTGTAATTCATTTATTATTTAAAATTAATAGTACATCATACTCATATGTAAGAATATAATTGATTATAATTCTTAACTTTAAGCTGTTTATAAAAAGTAACATATGAGGAAATCTATTTTTTTATGCGGAATTTTATTTAATTCCGTACTAACTTATGCACAACTACAAACAGTGAAAAAAACTGATAATAAAGGATATACTTACGAAATAGTAGAAAATGATCCTTCGAACACACGAATATATACGTTGAAAAATGGGTTGAAAATTTATTTAGCTCAATTAAAAGACGAACCAAGAATTCAAACTCATATCGCTGTAAAAACAGGTTCTAATAACGATCCAGAAGATAATACTGGTTTGGCACATTACTTAGAACACATGGTTTTTAAGGGAACTTCTAAAATAGGAACACAAGATTGGAACAAAGAGAAACCTTTAATTCAAGAAATATCTAATTTATATGAGCAACATAAAGCAGAAACTGATCCTGCTAAAAAAGTTGCTATTTATAAAAAGATAGATGAGGTTTCTCAAGAAGCATCAAAATATGCAGTAGCAAATGAATACGATAAATTAATCTCGTCGTTGGGTGCTTCAGGAACAAATGCTCATACATCTGTAGAAGAAACAATCTACCACAATAATATTCCGAACAACGAATTAGAAAAATGGTTGAAAGTAGAATCTGAACGATTTAATGAATTAGTATTAAGATTATTTCATACAGAATTAGAAGCCGTTTACGAGGAGTTTAATAGAGCGCAAGATAACGATGCACGTTTAGTTTATTATAAATTGATGCAGAATCTTTATCCTCAATCTCATTACGGAACACAAACAACAATAGGAACATCAGAGCATTTAAAGAATCCTTCGATGGTTGCTATTCATAATTATTTTGATAAATATTATGTGCCAAATAATATGGCAGTAATGTTAATTGGTGATTTTGATTTTGATACAGCTGTTCCATTAATTGATAAATACTTTGGTAGCTACAAAACAAAACCTCAACCACAACAATATGTTGCGAAAGAAGAACCAATAAAAAGTATCGTTGTAAAAGAAGTTGCAAGTCCATCTTCGGAACGTGTACAGTTTGCTTATCGTTTTGATGGAGCAAATAGTTCTGATGCAAAATATGTAACATTAATAGACTATATTTTAAGTAATTCTACAGCTGGTTTAATTGATTTGAATATCAATCAGCAACAAAAAGCTTTAAGAGCGAGTAGTGGAGCTTCATTTTTCCGTGATTACGGAATGCATTCTTTCTCTGGAGTTCCAAAACAGGGTCAAAGCTTGGAAGAAGTAAGAGATTTAATTTTAGCACAAATAGACAATATCAAACAAGGGAATTTTGATGATTGGATGATTGAAGCTGTTGTAAACGATTTAAAAAAATCTCGTTTACAAAGTTGGGATAACCCAAGAGCGTTAGCAGCTAATTTATACAAATCATATATTAATGATGTTCCTTGGGCTGAGGTTGTAGATCAATATGATGAAATAGGTCGAATTACAAAACAAGAATTAATTGATTTTGCTAAAAAACATTACAATGATAATTATGTAATTGTTTATAAAAGACAAGGAGAAAATAAAGATTTAGTTCGTGTTTCTAATCCTGGAATTACACCAATTCAATTAAACCGTGATGCTGAATCTCAGTTTTATAAAGATTTCATGAAATTGGAAGTGAAAGAAATTGCTCCTGTTTTTGTTGATTTCAAAAAAGAACTGAAAGAAAGTAAAGTTAAAAATGTAAAATTTACTTCGATCGATAACAAAACAAATGATCTTAGTTCTGTTTATTATATTTCTGATATAGGATCTGATAATGACAGTAAATTAGGATTAGCAATTAACTATTTAGATTATTTAGGTACTTCTAAATATTCTCCAGAAAATCTTAAAAAAGAATTTTATAAAATAGGAGTAGAGTTTGGTGTTAATACAGGAGCAGATAGAACATATGTTTATTTAACTGGTTTACAAAAAAACTTGGATGCAGGGATAAAATTATTTGAGCATTTAATTAATGATGCAGTTGCAGATAAAGCTTCTTACCAAGAGTATGTGAATACAATTTTAAAATCGAGAGAAAATTCTAAAAAGAATAAGAATGCAATTTCGTACGCATTAAATATGTATGCACAATATGGAGAGAATAATCGATTTAGAGATATTTTATCAGAAACGGAGTTAAAGAATATTAATCCAACTGAATTAACTCAAATAATTAAAAACTTTTTTAATTATAAACATCAAATATTCTATTACGGGAATGATGTTACTGCAACTAAAAAAGCAATAGAAAAGAACCATAATTTAGGTAAAAATTTAACGTATACTTCTAAAAAAGATTTTCCACAACCAATAACAGATGGTAAAGTATATTTTGCACCTTACGAAATGGTACAAGCAGAAATAAACTTCATTGCACGCGATACCAAATACGATACAAGTTTATTAACACCATCAGGAATTTTTAATGAGTATTTTGGAGGAGGATTATCTTCTATTGTTTTTCAAGAAATTCGTGAATCTAAGTCATTGGCTTATTCTGCACGATCAAGTTATTCTAATGCGAATAAAAAAGATTTATACAATTACGTAAGAGCAAGTATAGGCACACAAGCAAATAAATTACCACAAGCTGTAGAAGCAATGAATGAATTGATGAATAACATGCCAAAAGCGCCTAATCAGTTCGAAAATTCTAAACAAGCAGCATTAAAACAAATTGCTACAAAACGTTATACAAAATCTAATATTTTCTTTTATTGGTTATCATTACAAGATAGAGGTTTAGATTATGATATCAATAAAGATATTTATGCACAAACTTCAACATTAACTTTGGATCAGTTAAATGATTTCTTTAATAAACATATTAAAGGACAAAAATATAATGTTGGCTTAGTTGGTGATAAATCTAATCTTGATTGGCCTTCTGTACAGAAATTAGGTGAAGTAAAAGAATTAACATTAGAAGATTTATTTAATTACTAATTTTAGTATTCTTAATAATATAGAATCAATAAACGCGCCTAGAAAAATTCTAGAGCGCGTTTATTTTAACCTAACCTAACTAAAAAAAACTATATTTTTATTTGAAATATAAATATGGTTCTATTTCTTTAAATTTTTCTTCGCTTATAGCATAGCATCTTTTTAATGTTTGAGCATCTTTGAACTCTCCACCTAATGATTTTTTGAAATTAAGAATTGTATTCGCTTGTTTTTCTGTAAAACCTAGCTTTATCCATTCTTCTTTTGTTAAATCGTTTGGATTAAATTTATTTTTTATATCAGTTTTTGAAACAACATTTTCATTTTCTTTTGTTTTTGATTTTTGTTCAATTTGCTCATTATTAGTATTAAATGTGATATAAGGTTCTAATTCTATATATTTTTCATCAGAAATTACATAACATTTGCGTAATTGATCTTTGTTTGTGAATTTTCCACCCAATATTTTTTTATACTTTATAATTGTTTCTGCTTGTTTGGATGTAAATCCTATCTTTTGCCAATCTTTTTCAGTATATAAATTTGGATTAAAAGAGGAATAATTTATTTTAGCTTTAGTTTGTTTTGTCGAGAATTTTTCGTCTTGTTTTGTTTTTTCTGGTAACAAAATATAAGGTTTCATTTCCAAATATTTTTCATCAGATATTACAAAGCATTTTTTAAGTTGTTCTTTACTTGTAAATTTTCCACCTAAAATTTGTTTGTATTTCATAACTATTTCGGCTTGTTTAGCACTAAAGCCTAATTTTTCCCATCCTTGTTGAGTTATGTCATTTGGATTAAAATTTTTATAAGTGATGGAAGATGTATTTATATCTTTACTTGATTCATCTTTTGATGGAAGTAATAAATAAGGTGCTAGTTTTTGATATTTTTCATCATCAATAACATAGCATTTACTAAATTCTTCCTTAGATATAAATTCTCCTCCAACTATTTTTTTATACTTTAAAATAATATCAGCTTGCTTATCAGAAAAACCAAGTTGAATCCATTCTTCTTTTGTCAAATCATTTGGATTAAATGGAGAAATAGAATCTTTTAATTGTAAAGTATTTTTATTAGAAAAATTATTTTTAGCCTTAGAAATTATAGCATATTCTTTTAAAAATAATTTATCAGTTTCAGTTAATGTAAAATCATTTTTTTCAAATGAGATATTCTGAATTATTTCAAATAAAAGGATTAAAATAATAGATATATATAAACCTATACGTTGTGATTTAGTTATATGGAAAAAATGTTTTTTTAAATATTTCATATCTATATTCTTATTAATAATTTATAACTAACTGTCAAATAATTAGTAAATTATAAATAAAAATATAAAGTATAGGTTTTAAGTATTTATAATTAAATATTTATAAATCGAAGACTGATTTTCTTTTTACAACGAGACAATCTTTTACCCAAAAGAAGAAAAGCATTATAAAATATCCTATAAATGTAAGACCAAATGTAGCAAAAGATAAATAGATAAATATTAGACGTAATTTTACTACACGAACGCCTAATTTATCTGCAAATCTAGAGATTACATTAAACCATTCGTTTTCAGTAAAATTTCTGATTTTATCTTTCATTATTATTTTAAAATTTGATTTCCAATAGCGCAATTTAAACATTTTTTTTCTGTACAATATCTTTTTTTTAATTGAATTAATTCTTGTGACGATTTTGCAGATTTATTTTCAAATCCAATTTCTTCAAATTCATCAAGGATTGAATTTTTTTCTGGTTTTATATTTTCTAATAATTCTAAGAAAAATTCGACATTAGCTTCTCCAAAACTACATTCATAAGCAAAGCGAATAGGAATAATTGTATTAATGATAATATTGTTTATTTTATCTTTTGAGATCTTTTTTGATATAGAATTTGATTCTTTTTTAAATGTGTAATGATTATCCCAAAATGGATTTATGTAAATATTTTCAAAAAGCTTATAAAATGAGTTCAAATTATTAATTGATAGTATTCTCGAAAATAAATTATTATAAGTATAATATAAAGCAGCTAATTGTATTATACGAATGGTAGGAAATCCAATTGGACGCATTTTAGAAAAACGAAATGTTTCATTTGGAATTTGATTTAATTGGAATTTTTTTTTCAAGAATGTATATTCTTTCTGTAGTGTATTATAATATTGATTACTATAATTTTCATCAAGAAAACCAGCTTGTCCAAAAAATAAAGCTTCAACTTTGATTGGATCAAATTGTATTTTTTGTACAATTTTAAATTGAAAAGATTTACTCCAAATTTCAAATGCATCAATATTAACTGATAAGCCAAAATTTTTTGCTAAACTTCTAAATAATGTTTCTTCCCAGTTATTGTGGTTATTTTTTAATATTTCTAAAACTATTTTAGTTTTTTCTTCGAAACGTTCAATTAATATTTTTTCAAACCAAAATGTAAATTGTTTTAAATTCATATTCCTTAAGAAAGGTTTGCAATGAATTTTATCTATTTCGGTTGTTAAAATAGTTTTGTAGTTAGAAATTATTTCAGGTTTCACATAATCTTTTAAAATAAATGTAGGAACGTTTCTTTCTCTTAAAATATTTATTTCGCAATCATGATTCCATACAACATGCAGAATAACATTTTTATATGCTAGATCATTAGAATGCTTATGTTTATTCCAATCTGATGAATTAATATGGATTTCAACTGAACCAATCCATAATTTGTTTCCTATTACAATTTCTGATTCTAAAAAGTCAGGACCAGAATTATAATTTATTTTTCCAGAATTAACTATTTCTAAATATTCATTGTTATGATATGTTTTTAAATTACTAGTAGAATATAATCTAAATAGCCAAAGGTAGTGTAGTAAGTTTTCTTTCATAAATGAAAGTTATTCAATAAATTATAAAATATTATAAAAATAAATACTTAAAAATATATCATTTAATTAAACGTTTGTTTAACTTTGCACGATCAATTTTTTTCTTATGGAATTTTCAGAAAAAAAAATGCAAATAATACGAGCTGCTGAGAAAGTCTTTGGACGCCGAGGAATTGATGCAGCAAGTATTAGAGAAATAGCAAAAGAGGCCAATATAAATATAGCTATGATTAGTTATTATTTTGGTTCCAAAAATAAATTAGTTGAGTGTTTATTTAGTTGGCGTATATCTGTATTTAATGCAGAATTAGAACAAATATCTAAAAATCCATCTATAAGTTCATTTGATAAATTAAGAGAAATCTTAAAGAAATTTTTAGATAGAATTTTAAGTAATTCAGAATTTCATCGAATTATGGTCAGAGAATATTCTAAACGAGATTCTATTTTAGAAGTAGATCATAAAGTAAATGACTTGAAAATGAAAAACTTATCTTATATTAATGAAATTATTGATAAGGGATTTCAAGATGGTGAATTTAAGCGTAAAGCTCCTGCAGAAGCAGTTATAATGGTTGTAATAGGGAGTACTTCCTATTTTATATTAAACGAAAAAACATATTTAAAACTATGGGGATTATCAACACATGAAGAGTTCTCTGAACGTATTCATGAAGAATATTATCCCTTTTTAATAGATTCTTTAAAAGCAATTATACAATACGATGAAAAATAAAATTTTCCTACCGATTTGTTTAGTTATTGCAACTTTAGGTCATGCTCAAGACAAAAATGTTTCATTAGAAGAAATTATTCAACAAAGTTTACAGAACAGTAAATCTGTAAAAGTTGCTGAAGCTTCTAAAGGGACAAATGAGTATAAAGTACAAAGTGCAAAAAACAATCGTTTACCAGACATTTCGATTAGTGGACAATATTTGCATATTTTTAAACCAAATGTAGATCTTAAAATCCCTACTCAAAGTACTACAGGAAATACAATAGTTCCTAATCAATTAATAGTTGGTCAGGCAAATGTATCAGTTCCTGTTTTTGCTGGTTTTAAAATCAGAAATGCTATTAGAAATAGTGAATTAATGGTTGATTTATCTAATTTACAAATTAATGCAACAAAAGAAAATGTAGTTTGGGAAGCCATTAATTTATATTTTGGATTATACAAAACTCAACGTTCTATCGAAGTTTTGAACGAAAATTTAGTTAGAGCTAAACAGCGTGTAAAAGATTTTCAAAATTTCTTGGACAATGGAATTATACCTAGAAACGATTTATTGAGAGTTAAATTGCAAGCATCTAATGTACAAGTTGCTATAGATGAAGCTGAAACACAATATAGAAATATAAATTATCGATTAAATATTCTTACAGGTCAGGATGAAAATCAAGTTATTCATGTTGATAATGTAAAAGAATTACAAGATATTGCTAATAATTCTCAAGATTATCAAAATAGAAATGATGTAAAAAGCTATGATTTGAAAGATAAAATAGCTGATAATCAAATTAAGATTGCAAAATCTAAATATTATCCTCAAATATCACTTTCTGGTGGTTATATGTCAATGAATTTAGATAAAATTGCTACAGTAACAAATGCTACTAATGTAGGAGTTGGTTTAAAATACGATTTATCTTCTTTATACAAAAACAAAGCTGATGTTGATGTTGCTAAAGCTGAAAAATTAGAAAATGAACTTCAGAAACAAACCACTGTAGACAAAGCTAAAGTTGAAATGAATGAAGCTTTTCAGAAATATGATTTAGCGAAAAAGAAAAATCTTGTTTTTAACGAAGCTGTAGAGCAAGCAAATGAAAATTTTAGAATTGTAAAAGATAAAAATGAAAATGGTTTAGCTGATACTAACGATTTGTTAGAGGCTGATGTTCAACAATTACAAGCGAAAATAAATCAAGTAGTAGGAGATGCAGATGAGCAGTTAGCTATCTACGAATATTATTATACAACAGGAATTTTATTAGATAACGTACAATAAGACATACCGAAATGGAAGAAAATAAACAACCAAAGAAAAAATTAAATACTAAGTTTATTATTATTTTAGGAGCTTTAGTAATCTTAGGAGGAGGTTACGGGGTTTATAAATATTTACATGGTTTAGCTCATGAAGTTACAGATGATGCACAAGTTGATTCTAAAATAACTCCTGTTATACCAAAAGTTAGTGGATATATAGAAAAAATATTAGTTCAAGACAATCAAATGGTTCACAAAGGTGATACACTGGTTGTATTGGATCAATCAGAATTTGTTTTGAAATTGCAAGAATCTAAAGCTGCATTACAACAAGCAGAAGGGCAATTAAGTGTTGCTCATGCTAATGTAAATACTGCTGGTGTTACAATTGGAGTTTCTGAGGCTGGTGCAGTTGCTGCGACGACAACAATAGAAACAGCAAAAGCAAACGTAGAAGCTGCAAAAGTACAAGTTTGGAGAACTAAAAATGATTATGATAGATACAATAAATTATTTCAAAATCAGTCTATCACAAAACAACAATATGAACAGGCTTTAGCTGCTAAAGAAACTGCTGAAAGACAATTACAAGTTGCAAATGCACAATTGGCTGCAACAGCTAAACAAGCACAAGCTACATCTAAACAAGTAAATACTTCTAAAGCTCAATCAGACGTTTCTAAAGCTCAAATAAAAGTTGCAGAAGCAGCAATTAATCAATATAAAACAAATATTGAGAATGCCGAATTATACTTATCTTATACATACGTAATTGCTGCTGAAGATGGACAATTATCTAAAATTAATTTACAACCAGGTCAATTAGTACAAGCAGGTCAATCTTTATTTAATATTGTAAATACTAAACAAATTTATGTGACGGCGAATTACAAAGAAACTCAATTAGAAAAAATTAGAGTTGGTCAAGAAGCGATTATAAAAGTTGATGCTTATCCTCATCATGAGTTTAAGGCTAAAGTGACTTCATTATCTCCTGCTACAGGTGCTAAATTTGCTTTATTACCTCCAGATAATGCTTCTGGTAACTTCGTAAAAACAGTTCAGCGTTTACCAATTAAAATAGAATTTACAGACGAAAAAGATGAAATGTTGAAATTGATTCGTCCAGGTATGAATGTTGAAGCTGATATTTTATTAAAATCGAATACTACTGAGAAGTAATAAAACCTATTCAAAAAATATATTATGGAAGATAATAATTTAATTGAATATGGTTCAAGACGTGTAATTATCACAATAACTGCTATTATGTGTGCTTTGTTAGAAATTGTAGATACGACAATTGTTAACGTAGCGATGAATGATATGAAAGGTAGTTTAGGTGTGTCTTTAACAGATATTGCGTGGGTTGTAACAGCATACGCAATAGCCAATGTAATTGTTGTTCCAATGACAAGTTGGTTATCACAACAATTTGGACGTAAAAATTATTTTGCAACATCAATCATCATCTTTACAGCTGCTTCTTTTCTTTGTGGAAATGCAACAACAATGTGGGAAATTATACTTTTCCGTTTCATTCAAGGTCTTGGTGGTGGAGCATTATTGGTAACTTCTCAAACAATTATAACAGAAAGTTATCCTCCAGAAAAAAGAGGTTTAGCACAAGCTATATATGGTATGGGTGTTATTGTAGGTCCTACATTAGGTCCTCCATTAGGAGGATATATAGTAGATAATTGGTCTTGGCCATATATATTCTATATCAATATTCCAATTGGTATTATAGCAACATTATTAACAATTTCATTTGTTAAAAGTCCAAAATATGCAGAAAAATCTAAATTAAATCAAGTAGATTTTTTAGGAATAATCTTATTAGCAATTGCAGTAGGTTCTTTACAATATGTATTAGAACATGGTCAACAAGATGATTGGTTTGCAGATGAAACAATCTTGGTATTAACAATCACAAGTTTCTTCGGGTTCATATTATTTATTTGGAGAGAATTGGTTTTTGAACATCCAATTGTAAACTTAAAAGTTTTAAAGGATAACAACCTTGCAATAGGAACGATTTTATCTTTTATTCTAGGTTTTGGTTTATATGGATCAACATTTGTTATTCCAATTTATACACAATCTATTCTTGGTTGGACAGCTACAGATGCAGGATTATTATTAATCCCATCATCTTTAATGACAGCATTTATGATGCCTATTATTGCTACGTTATTACAAAAAGGAGTAGAGCCTAAATATTTAGTTGCGGGAGGATTCTTTATTTTCTTTTGTTATAGTTTTTGGTCATATACTATATTAACACCAGATACAGGTTCAGAACATTTCTTTTGGCCGTTAGTTGTTCGTGGAGTAGGGTTAGGATTATTATTTGTACCAATTACAACTTTATCTCTATCTAGTTTAAAAGGACAGCAAATTGGAGAAGGAGCTGCATTTACAGGAATGATGCGTCAGTTAGGAGGATCTTTTGGTATTGCTATTATTACAACTTTTATTTCTCGTTGGACAGTTGGCCATCGTTTAAATTTAGTTACACATCTTGATAGTGCCAAATTTGAGGTTCAAACTTATATTCAACAAATGAAGATGAGTTTTATAAGTAAAGGATTTGCACCCAATGATGCATTAAATAAAGCTTACGAATTACTAGACTTACAAGTAACAAAACAAGCAACCGTACTTACATATATGGATGTATTTTTGTACTTAGGAGTTTTATTTCTTATATGTATTCCTTTTATCTTATTTTTTATTAAGAAAGGAGCAGGTAAAGTTATTAGTGCTGGGCATTAAAAAATAGAGTCAAATTTTTATTAATATTTTCAAAAAACCGCATAAGGATATAATATTCTTTTTGCGGTTTTTTTATTTGAGTTTCCATGAGGAGTGTGAAAGTAGGTAACAAAAAATAACTATTATAAAGTTGTTTTTGTTCCTTGAAATGATATTGTAATAAACAATGACTTTCTTGAGGCTTACAATTTTATAAATTAAATAAAAAAAGCAAAAACGGTTGAAAGTAAAATTCTTTTATAATTGATTTTACTTTAACTAGAATACAATTATAAAATATTTGTAATTGGAAAGTGTGTACAAAAGGTTTTGTTTATTAAAATTTACTAAGTATACCGAAATGTATTTTAGATTCTTTGAAGTCAAAAGATGTAGTATCAGTTTTACCAACTGCATAGCTTAAATTAAAAATTCCCATTTTAGTCAAGAAAGAAATACCTGTACCAATACTTAATAAAGACGTATTTATGTCTGAACGTTTATTTTCTATAAATCCATAATCAGAAAATAAACCAATATAAAATGCTTCGCTAGGAACAAACCTGTAATCTACACTTGCAAAACCATACATATTAGCTACAATACTCTGTTCATTAAAACCTCTAAAGCTTTTAAAACCTCCAATGCGATAGAGTTCATTTTCGGAGAAATAATTGTCTTTTGTAAGTAGACCATAGAATTGTCCAGAAACTTTTATAAAATGTTTAGGATGCAGTTCGAATAATCTAAAAGTATTCAATCCAATTTCAATTTGATTTGTTGTTTTATTGTCTATTTCTTCTGTCCAAGAAAAATTCTTTTCTTTTTTTCGAATTGAATTGACCATAATATGAAATAATGATTTTCCTTCCATTAATAAAAAAGGATGTTGTTGAAAGTAGTTATAGCTTAATCCTATTCCTGCTTTTGAATAATCATCATAATTAGATTTTAAAGTAGAATCATCATCCAGTAAAAAATTAGAAGACTGAATAAGTCCATTAATTCCAATGGTTGAATTCATATTTATATTATAAAATAATCGTTCAGAGAAATTAATGTTTACAAAAACTGAATCTTGTTTAAATAGTTTAAAATTAGTTTGCGACCCAATTGCAGATTTAAATAAGTAAGGAATTTTTACATCAATATCAAGAGAAGTGTTTTTGTTTGCTGTACCAATCCAATTTAGCTTTATTTCTTCAAAATTGTTAAAAACATTGTTCAATGAAAGTTGTACATTTCCATTTAATTTAAAATCTCCATTATCATCTGTACCAAAACCTAGAATTCCATCAAAAAAATTAGAATTATTTTTTTTAGTATAGAGATAGAGAATTGTAGAATCTTTTTTGAATAAAGTTTGTGGAGTTTGCATTTCAGAAACGAATCTTGTTTGTTGAAGGATAGATGAAATGTTATTTAATTTATCTTCATTGTATATTTCTCCTTTTTTTATATTCAATGCATGGCGTATAAAACCTTTTGATAAACTTTCATAACCAACTAATTTAACACCATCTATTTTTCTTAATTGGCCTTTGTTTAATTGTAATTCTATTTTAGGTTCGTTTTCTTTATAACCATTAGAAATTAAATTTATTTGCGCAAAAGGGTAACCTTCGTTCGTTGTTAAGGTAGATAATTTATTTAAAATAGAATCTAAATTATTTGTAGGGAAATAATCATTTTTACTTTCAAATAATTCATTATTTTTTATCCAAATCGTTTGATATAATTTCCCTTTATTTAAATATACTTTATGGTCAATAATAGAATCTAATGTAAGTGTATAATAACCTATTTTCTGTAAAGAATCTAAAGTTGATTGAAAAGATGTTTTATCAAAATCTTTAATGTAAGTATTTGTTTCAATATCGTAACGATAGAATTGATACGTTTTTTCTTGGCTAAAAACGGATATATTTAGAAAAATAAGGAATAATAGTATATAGTTCCAAAAACGTGTCATAGGTTCTAATAACGTGTAAAATTTATTTAAAGTATTTTTAATTAATGATAAGTATAGTTGAAGTCTAATATTTAAAAATTATTTTTGTTTCAAATTTAAAAGAAATGTTGAAATTTTTTAAGATTATTGGTTATTTAGAAGCTGTATCTGCAATTATTTTGTTTTTTATAGCAATGCCTTTAAAATATATTTTTAATGATCCATCTTGGATTCCTTATGCAGGTAGAATACATGGAGGTTTATTCGTTTTATATGTAATAATACTTTATTTGGTAAAAGAGAAATATAATTGGAGTATGACAATTTTTTTAATTTTCTTTTTTGCTGGAGTTATTCCAGGTGGAACAATTTGGGCTGAGAAAAAATTTATAGAGGGGAAAAAATATAAAAAAATATTAGCCGAACAAGAGTTAAAATAAAAAAAGCCGAAGAAAATTTTCTTCGGCTTTTTTGTGAGCGGGAAACGAGACTCGAACTCGCAACATTCAGCTTGGAAGGCTGACGCTCTACCAATTGAGCTATTCCCGCGTAAAAATTGTAAAAATCAAATTAAAAAGTACCTCAGGCGGGACTTGAACCCGCACGTCCTAATGGACACAGGATTTTAAGTCCTGCGTGTCTACCAATTCCACCACCAAGGCAAAATTTGATTTTTGAATTTATATTTCAAAGAGCGAGAAACGGGACTCGAACCCGCGACCCCGACCTTGGCAAGGTCGTGCTCTACCAGCTGAGCTATTCTCGCGATTGGAGTGCAAATATATAAAATCAAATTCGAATATTCCAAATTATTTTTGAAAGAAATTTCACTTATATATTTGCACTCATTATAATTAATTGATAGGCATCAACATATCTGCCACATCTTTAATTTTATCTTTCATTTTTTTACGATGAACAATCATATCAACGAATCCTTTTTCTAATAAAAATTCAGAAGTTTGGAATCCTTCTGGTAAATCTCTACCAATAGTTTCTTTGATTACACGAGGACCAGCAAACCCAATTAATGCACCTGGTTCTGCCATGATTACATCTCCTATAGATCCAAAAGAAGCAGTAATACCTCCAAAAGATGGATTAGTAAGAATAGTAATATATGGAATGTGATGTTCTGCTAGTTGAACTAATTTAGCTTCAACTTTTGCTAACTGCATTAATGAAATAGCAGCTTCCATCATACGAGCACCACCAGACTGAGAAATAATAACAAATGGTGTTTTATGTTTGATAGAATAATCTATTGCACGAGCAATTTTTTCTCCCATTACAGATCCTAACGAACCTCCGATAAATTTAAAATCCATACAAGAAATAGTAATGTCTCTACCGTGTATTTTTCCAGTCGCATTACGAACAGAATCTGTAAGACCTGTTTTCTTTTTAATTTCTTTTAAACGATCTTTATAAGGTTTAGTATCTTTCCAATTTAAAGGATCCTTACTTTCAACTTTGGCATCTAGCTCTTTGTATTTACCTTCATCAAATAAGATTTCGAAATATTCTTGAGAACCAATTTGCACATGATGATCATCCTCTGGACTTACATACATATTTGCTTTTAGCTCTTCAGTTTCAATAATTTTACCTGATGGTGTTTTGTACCACAAACCTTTTTTTACGTCCTTTTTAGACTCTGTAGGTGTTGTAATATTTTTCTTGCTTCTAATAAACCAAGGCATATTCTCTATTTTTATTTAAAAAGGATAAATTGTAATTATCCTAAAGTATTTACATTATTTAAATCGTGGAAAGATTGAATTAATCTTTCTTTGAAAGAAACTTCTCCTGCTCTTAACCATACACGAGGATCGTAGTATTTTTTGTTTGGAGATTCTGGACCTTCTGGATTACCGATTTGACCTTGTAAATAAGCTGCATTTTGATCAAAATATTTACGAATACCTTCCATAAATGCATACTGTAAGTCAGTATCGATATTCATTTTAATAACACCATAATTAATAGCTTCTCTAATCTCTTCTAATGTAGAACCAGAACCACCATGGAAAACGAAGTTTACAGCATTGTCTACTCCATATTTTTCATTGATGTATTTTTGAGAATTATCTAAAATTTTTGGAGTTAATTTTACATTTCCTGGTTTGTATACTCCATGTACATTACCAAATGCTGCTGCAATCCAAAAATTATCAGAAATAGATTTTAAGTTCTCGTATACATATGCAACTTCTTCAGGTTGTGTATATAATAAAGAATTGTCTACATCTGTATTATCTACACCATCTTCTTCACCACCTGTGATACCTAATTCCATTTCTAATGTCATTCCTACTTTAGACATTCTTTCTAAATATCTTTTACAAGTTTCAACATTTTCTTCTAATGGTTCTTCAGATAAATCTAACATATGAGAACTAAATAAAGTTTTTCCAAATTTATTGAAATGCTCTTCATTCGCATCCATAATACCATCTATCCAAGGTAATAATTTTTTAGCACAGTGGTCTGTGTGTAAAATTACAGTAGCACCATAAGATTCTGCTAATGTATGAATATGTTTTGCACCAGCTATAGCTCCTTTTATTTGAGCTAATTGATTTTCACCTTTTAAACTTTTACCAGCATTAAAAGCAGCACCTCCATTAGAAAATTGAATAATAACTGGAGAATTTACTTCCACAGCAGCTTCCATTGCTGCATTTATTGTGTCAGACCCTATAACATTACACGCTGGTAATGCGTAATGATTTGCTTTTGCATCATTAATAATTTCTTGAACTAATGAACCGGTAGCAACACCGGCTGGAAATTTTCTGCTCATTATCTTAGAATTTTGTAAAAACAAATATACTTCTTTTTTTAGAATGGATAGTTAATTCCGAAATGTAATCTTGGTTTCAGAATATTGAAGTTATCAAATTGCCAACGCTTTCCTTCTTCATATGAAGGGTCATATATCTTATAACCAAAGTCAAAGCGTACAATTGCAAATGTTCCTATGTGATATCTAAAACCTACACCAGAACCTATACCAAATTCTTTATAAAACTTTTTGAATTTAAATAATGTTTCTTGTCTTTTAGGATCTGTTCCCCATATATTTCCCGCATCAATAAAATAAGCACCTTCTAAACTACCAAACATATTAAAACGATATTCTGTATTGAAAAGTAATTTAAGATTATCAAATTCTAAACTTTGCGTGTTTGAATTTATACGAGGTTTACTTCCTGGTCCTAAAGTTAGTGGAGCCCAACCACGAACATCATTGGCACCTCCGGCAGAGTAACTACGGACAAAAGGAGCAACATCAGAATTACCATAAGGTTGTACAATACCAAATAAAAATCTTGCTGCAAAACTAGAATGAGAATCTATTTTGAATTTTCTTCTTACATCTAAGTCAATTTTAACAAATTGAGAATAAGGAATTCCAAAAATATTTCCAACTTTTTTCCCGCTAGCATCTTCAGAATGAGCAAATCCAAAAGCTTTATCTAAAGCATGTAATAAATTACCAGCTAACTCAATTCTTGTTTGTACAAACCAAGGGTTGTTTTTTGGTCTGAAAGAATTTTCTTGATTATATGTAAATTGGTATATAAATGAATTGATTACAACATTTTGAGATATATTGGCTTTTCTATAAAGCATATTTTCAAAATCTACAAATAATTTTGCATTTTCACCACTAAGTGAATTTTGAAATAATTTGTTTGCTATAATAGCATCTGTTAATTCATCATCTGTTGCATAATGAGGTGCATTAGGATCAAATTGATAATATAAATCTTTAACTAAATTTTTTGTTTGATTATCTTTTGTGAAAATATCATAATAACGATCTCTTTTTCCATTATTTATAAACTCTGTATTAAAAAGGGAAACTTTATGTTGAAATTCTGCACTGGAAATATCCATATCAAAACCAAAGCCATAAGTTGTTTTATCTAAACCTACATTTTTTTGAGTACTTATATTTGTACGAATTGCAGATTCGGCAGAAAAACGCTTAGGTAAAATTCTATCTAAGTTTATTGGTGTTAATAAGTATGGAAATTTTAATTTTGTTTCTAACGAAATTTCATAAGCATTTAAAAAATAACTATTTAAAGAAAAATCTTTATTTACAGAACCTAATGTTGATTTTAATGTTGTTTCAAGATTTTCACCTCCTTTAAATAAATTTCTAGAAGTTAATGTAACCCCAGGAGATATCGCAAAGTTCATGTAGCGTGAAGCATAACTTTCAACAAATAAATTTAAATCATATTTCTTTTTTTGAGTAAAAAATACATCAACATTTAAAATAGAATCTTGTTTTGTAATTTTGAAACTATGTAAATTAATATTATCTTTTTTGAAAATATTTCTTTTTGTTTGTATTTCTTGTCTTTGACGGTATAAACCTCCAGGTCTTATAACGAAAGCATCTGTAAAATATCTTGGTTTGTATTTAGGTTTTTCTGTAAAGAATATATTATAATCATCATATTCTTCTTTTATTAATTTAGTTTCATCATCTGCTTGACCTCTAGAATCAGCATAAATATTTATTTTACCAAATCGGTATTGAGTAAAAGGAACAACGCTATCTTTTTTTATACTGTCTTGAATATATTTATCAATGAACATTGTAATATCTAAACGTTTATCACTTTTAGTTGTATCAGCTTCAAAATATAAATCCTCTCCAGAATCATTAAAATCATAATATCCTCTATTTTTTAAAACATCAACAACTCTATCTCGTTCTTCTTCAAATTTTCCAAAAGTATATTGATCACCAGAATGAATTAAAGGTTGATTAACCATTGGAGAATTTAAATATTCTTCAATTTTCGCATCAGATATATTTTGTGTAAAATTTTCTATGTAAGATGGATCCCCAAGTTTTATATTGTACAGAGTTTCAGCTTTTTTTGAAATAGAATCTTTTTTATAAGAAACATTAACTTTAGAATCAAAATATCCCTTATCATGAAACAATCTATTTAAATTCTTAGCAGAAAATTCTGATTGTTTTTCATCTAATAATACAGGAGCTTCTCCTTGGTTGTAATAAAATCTTTGTAACCATAAACTTTTACCAACATATTGATCTAATTTATTTTTTGTTAATAAACTATCTAATAGTTTTTGATTACGTTGAGAAGCATCAATACGATAGTATTCTTGAAATGTAGTGTCAAATTTTTCTGGAGATAAGTTGTAGACCCATTGCCATAATGGGAAAAAACCTAAAAATTTTCCAGCTGGTTTTTGTCTTACATAATCACTTAAGTCTTTATCAATAATTTTAATTTTTTTCTTTATATCTGTTTCCTCTTTATCATAAATAAATTTATTTCCCGTAAAGGAGTATTCTCCTTTAGGAACTTTTTTGGTTGTACTACAGCTATAAAAAAGTAAGCCTAAACAAGAGATAATTGTTATATTTGTTGTTATTCTTTTTTGCATAAAATATGTTATCAAATAATGTTATTAAAATAATAACATCTCTCGGTTCTAAAAAATATAGACAAAAATATGATTTGTTTGTCGTAGAAGGTGTTAAAAATATTGGGGAAGTTATAAAAAGTTCTATAAATATTAAAGAATTATTTCTTACAGAAGATTTATGGCCAAATGAAAAAGGTTTAAAAAAAACTTTTATAGATGATAAAGATTTAAAGAAAATCAGCTATTTATCTACTCCTAATGTAGGTTTAGCTCTTTGTGAATTACCTAAAAATAAGGAAGAAATAAATTTGAAAGGATTAACGATAGCTCTTGATGATATTAGAGATCCTGGTAATTTAGGAACTATTATACGATTGGCTGATTGGTTTGGGGTAGAAAATATATTATGTACAAAAGAATCTGTAGATATATATAATCCTAAAGTGATCATGTCTACCATGGGGTCATTTTCTCGTGTGAAAATTCATTATGTAGATTTAGAATCTTTTTTAAAAAATTATGAAGGAAATATTTTTGGAACCTTCATGGAAGGTCAATCAATTTATGAAAATAAATTACCACAAGAAGGAATTCTTGTTATGGGAAACGAAGCTAATGGAATCTCTATTGGAATAGAAAAATTGACAACAAATAAATTGAGTATTCCCTTTTTTGGTAAAAATGGGGCAACTGAAAGTTTAAATGTTGCTGTTGCCACAAGTGTTATTTTAGGAGAATTTAAATCTCAACTTTCAGATAAATCATAAAAAAAACATAATATTAAAGAATGTTTAAATCATTTTTTTAAATAAATATCTATTTTAGTCCAACAATAAAAAAAGACTAACTAATAAATGAAATATTTAGCAGTTATTCTTACTTCTACTTTACTTGTTTTAGGTAGTTGTAGTAAGAAAAACGAAACAAAAGCCAAAGAGAAAACAAGAAAAAAAGATCCTAATGCTTTACGATATGATTCACTTGATTGGAATGCAGAATTTAAACCAATGAAGTCATCTGCTCAAGAAATTAATCATTACAAAGAAGGTGTATCAAAGTTTTATGATGATTTTTGGGTAAAAGGAAAAGTAAGTGGAGGTTTCTTGGTTGCAAAGAATGGAAAAATAATTTTTGAAAAATATCAAGGGATGGCTGATGCAAGCCACAAAAGAGAAATAGATCAAAATACTCCTTTACATATAGCATCTATATCTAAGGTTTTTACTTCTATGGCTATTATGAAATTAATAGAAAGAAATAAAATAAATTTAGATCAAAAAGTAAATACAATTTTAGAAGGTTTTCCTTATGATGATATTACTGTAAGAAATTTGTTGAGTCATAGAAGTGGTTTACCTAATTATGCAAACGTTTTATGGAATAATAAAAAAGTAATGCTTAATGGAGAAAAACCAATTTCTAATCAAGGTGTTTTAGATGTTTTTAGAGAATATAAAGTAAAACAAATTCGTCCTGCAGATAAAGGTTTTTATTATTCAAATACAAATTTTGCTTTTCTAGCTTTAATTATAGAGAAAGTAATGAAAATGCCATATGGAAAAGCAATGAAGTATATGATTTTTGATCCTCTTGAGATGAAAAATACATTTGTTTTTGATTATGATAAAGATAAAGATTCTATAGCTAAATCATACAAATATAATGGATATGAATGGGCTTGGGATGATTTTGATAGAACTTATGGAGATAAAAATATTTATTCAACTCCAAGAGATTTGTTTAAATTAGATATAGCTATGTATTCTGATGATTTTTTACCAAAGAAAATAAAAGATGAAATTTTTACAGGTTATAGTTATGAACAAAAGGGATATAAAAATTATGGACTTGGAATGCGTATGTTAGAGTATGAAGATGGTAAAAAACTATTATATCATAATGGTTGGTGGCATGGTAATAATACAGTTTTTGTACACGATGTAAATAATCAATTTACAGTAATTGCATTAGGAAATAAACAAAATAAGGTAATTTATACATCCTTTAAATTAGCTGGTCTTACAGGAACTTATCCTTTAAAAGTACCGTCAATAGATTCTTTAAAACCTCATCATAAATAATATATATAAAAAAAAACCTGAATCGTGAGATTCAGGTTTTTTTTTATATATATTATTTTAATAATTTTTTGCAATAGCGATTGTAGTGGAAATCCTTTTTAGATTGTACGAATTTTCAACATTTATCAATGATCAATCTAAAAAGATTGTAACAAAAGCACGACAGACACGAAGTGATTGCCCTAATAATTTAATAATCTTAATTTTTTATATCCATGATATCTCTTAAAACATTTCCGAAAATATTAAATCCAAGAACTAGTAGCATAATTGCTAATCCTGGTAAAATTGCTAGATGTTGTTTACCTAATATGATGTGATTGTAATGTTCTTTTATAATATTACCCCATGATGGAGTAGGAGGCTGAGCTCCGATTCCAAGAAAACTTAATCCACTTTCTATTAATATTGCAGAAGCAAAGTTTGCAGCAGATATTACTATAATAGGAGCAACAACATTTGGTAATATTTGATTGAATATAATTCTGGCATCAGAAAAACCAAGAGCTTTTGCTGCTTCAACAAATTCTTTTTCTCTGTAAGATAAAAATTGGCCACGAACTACTCTGGCAACTTCTACCCACATTGTAAGACCAACTGCAATAAAAATTTGCCAAAATCCTTTTCCAATCGCTAATGTAATTGCAATAACTAATAATAATGTAGGAATTGACCATACAACATTAATTATCCACATAATAAAATTATCTGTCTTTCCTTTGTAATAACCAGCCAAAGCGCCTAAGGTAATGCCAACAAGTAATGAAATAAAAACAGCAATAAAACCAATTAAAAAAGAAATTCTAGTTCCAATAATCAATCGAGAATAGAAATCTCTACCATAAGAATCTGTACCTAAAAGGTATGTTTTAGTAAATATAAATTTCTTTTCAATTTCATCTTTCTTTATCCCATATTTAGTCCAAGCAGAAGAGTTTATTGTAATAGGTTCTCCACTAATTCCATCTCCTAAATATGGTGTGTAAATTATAAAATCACCTTCAGTTTTATAGGATGAGATACTAATTTGTTCTGAATTGATCTTTTCTCCGAATAAGTAATCAGAAAAATTAATTTTATCAGAATAGTTTGGTAATGGAATTTCGATTGTAAGTTGTTTATAACCTATAGGAGCATAAGCTATTGTTAAATCTTGTCTATTTGCATCTTCAGTCTTATCTGTTGCAAAAAGATAAGAAAAAATAGATATAATAGCAGCTAATACTATTACACTAAAAGAAAGAACACCAAGGGTGTTCTTTCTTAATTTTTTAAATATAATTTGATAAAATGAACCGTTATCTTGTTCCATTATTTTATATCTCTTAAAACATTTACAGCTTCATTCAAATAAAAATCTTTTTGTAATCCTTTTAACCAATTATCTCTTTTTGCTTTCAAAACAGTATCATTTTTGATTGCATTAAGATCATTTTGATTCATAGAGAATTTTAAACTGTTTTTGTATTTGCTAATAGCATCAAATTTTTTGATTTTATCCTCTCTTGTTTTACGGTAAGCTTTATAATCTTCTAAATTTAAAGGAATTTCTTTTGTATCCTCTAAAGATTTAATGTATTTAAAACTTTCATCCATTAGTTTAAGCTGAGCATTGTTTTGTAAACGAGCTTTACTATTTGCTTTAATTTTATTTAAATCAAAAGCATTAGGCCATTTAGCAATAACTAATGGTTTAATTTGATCCCAATTTAAAGCTTGCGGACGAGAACCTTCATTAATATCTTCGTATGTATATTGGTCAACCATAGAAATATCAGACTGAACACCTTTTAATTGAGTAGAACCTCCGTTTACACGATAAAATTTTTGGATTGTTAATTTTATTGCTCCATATTCATCGCTTCCTGTTTGTCTATCTAAAGGTAAAATTGTTTGTACAGTTCCTTTTCCAAATGTTTGAGGAGAACCAACAATTACAGCGCGACCATAATCTTGCATTGCAGCTGCAAAAATTTCTGAAGCAGAAGCAGAAAGTTCATTTACCATAACAACCATAGGTCCATCATAAGCTAAATCTGCATCTTTGTCTTCGTGTATTTTTAACATTCCGTCACTTCGTCTTACTTGAACTACGGGACCTTTATCAATGAATAACCCAGAAATTTTAATAACTTCTTCTAATGATCCACCACCATTGTTACGAACATCAAATACAAGCCCTTTAATATTTTCTTTCTTTAATACTTCAATTTCTTTTTTAATATCTTCAGAAGGATATCTTCCTTCATCTTTCCCCATAGGTGTATAGAATTCAGGTAAATAAATAATACCATATTTATTTCCTTTATCATCTGTAATTACAGAAGAACGAGCAAAAACTTCTTCAGATTCTATTACTGCACGAATTAAAGAAATCGTTTGTTGAGATCCATCTTTTTTCTGAACAGTTAAAACAACCTCAGTTCCTTTTTTTCCACGAATTAAACGGATAGCATCACTCAATATCATTCCTACGATATTTTTAGCTTCTCCATTCTTTCCTTGTGCAACTTTTATAATTTTGTCACCAACTTCTAATTTACCATCTTTCCAAGCAGGACCTCCAATTACTAATTCTGCGATTGTAGGATATCCTTTTTTATCTTGTAATTTAGCTCCAATACCTTCCATTTGTCCAGAAATTTCAAAATCGAAGTCTTCTTTACTTGTTGGAGAAAAATAAGAAGTATGAGGATCATATTGTTCTGTAAAAGAATTCATGTAAATAGAAAAATAACTTTCTCTTTTTGTTTGTTTAATTCTTCTGAAATAATCAGAAATTAAATCTTTTACTTCCTCACGAGCAATTTTTTCTACTTCAGGGAACGGAGTATCTTTAGTTATTTTCTTTTTGTCTTTATCTTCTAAAGGATCTTTCAATTCACTTTTATTAAGTGTATCTTTTTTCTCACCTTTCAATTCATCTTGCATAGAAACAATTTCTAATAAAACATTATATTTCAAATATTTTCTCCATAATTGCTCTGCATCAGCTTTGCTAGTAGCATATTTAGAAGTTTTATAATCAATGTTTAAATTTTCTTTTTTATTAAAATCAAACGGCTTTGATAAAGCTTCCATTGCATATTTTTCAGCTTCGTTTATTCTTTTGTAAACTGTATCTACAGTAGAATTATAAAACTTTAAATCTTCATTTTTATAAAAATTACCCAAATTATGGTAATCTTTTTTAAACAAATCATAATCAGATTGTAATAAAAAACGTTTGCTAGGATCTATGTACTCTATATATCTATTGAATACTTCTTCAGAGAATTTATCATCTATTACAGCAGGTTTATAATGTAAATAGGTTAATGTATTTCGTGTATTTTTAACGATTAATTTTTCTTTATCATCGTTACCATCTAACATTGGTTTACAAAAGCAAAATGCTAGTAAACTCATAGATAAAAAAGATAATAAAACATACGTTTTTTTTATTAACATACTGGATTGTATTATTTATTAAATTAATAATTTAAGTTTCCCTCAAATATAAAACAAAAAAGAAATTAGAAGGAGTTTTTTTACATTTGTAAAAACGAATAATAAAAGTAATAATAAAATATGGAAAGACCGCTAATTTTAGTAACAAATGATGATGGAGTTACTGCTCCAGGAATTAGAGCTTTGATAGATATAGCAAAAGAATTTGGAGACGTTTATGTGGTTGCTCCAGATAGTCCACAAAGTGGAATGGGACATGCAGTAACAATAAACTCAACTTTGTTTTGTGATGAAATAGAAGTGAATGAAGGAATTAAAGAATATTCATGTTCTGGAACTCCAGTTGATTGTGTTAAATTAGCTGTTTCACAAATTTTACCTCGAAAACCAGATCTATGTATATCAGGTATTAATCATGGTTCGAACTCTTCTGTAAATGTAATTTATTCAGGAACAATGTCTGCTGCTGTAGAAGCAGGTATAGAAGGTATTCCTGCGATAGGTTTTTCTCTTTCAGATTTTTCTTATAATGCAAATTTTAAAGCTGCAGAAAAATTTATAAAAATTATTATTTCCCAAGTTTTAGAAAATAAATTACCAAAAGGAATTGTGTTAAACGTAAATATTCCAAAACTTGATGAAGATCAAATTAAAGGAATAAAAGTTTGTAGACAAGCTGATGCAAAATGGGAAGAAAAATTTGATAAAAGAGAAGATCCTCGTGGTAGAACATATTATTGGATGAGTGGGGAATTTAAAAACCTTGATAAAGGTGATGATACAGATGAAAAAGCTTTAGAAGAAGGTTATATATCTGTTGTTCCTGTTCGATATGATTTAACTGCTCATCATTTTATTGGAGATTTAAAAAATTGGAATTTTTAGTTCTATAAACAAAAAAGTGTCATTATTTAATAATGACACTTTTTTTATGATTCACTTTTTATATAGCTATTGTATTCATCTTCACTTACTGGTTGGAACCACTCCGACGGATATTCCTCATGATCAATACTTATTGCAATATGTGTCATCCCATAATCAATACTTCCACCATGCCAATGTTTCACATTTTTATCAACATTTATTACATCTCCTTTTCTGATAATTTCTACAGGTTTTCCTTCTATTTGATGATAGCCTATACCATCAGTAACCAATAATGTTTGCCCACCAGGATGTGAATGCCAATTGGTTCTACTCTTTGGTTCAAAAGTAACATTACTTGTTTGCGTTCCAATTTTTCCTAAAATAGCTTGGTGTACTGTTCCTGTGAATTTATCATTACCTACTTTATTGCCTTTTTCAAAAACTAGATTACTTGCTTTATTCTCGTTTTTTTCACAAGAGAATAAAACAAATTGTGATACTAATAATAGATATAATAGATGTTTCATTAAAACATTTTTAATTGTTTGATATTTACTAAAATACTAATATTATGATAGATAATATAATTTTATCACTAATATATTATTTGGTTAAACTCTTTGAGGTGTATTTTTCTGTTCAAAATCTTTTTTATTGATGATTGGTCGAATGTCGAAATGTATCCAATCAAAAAAAGGATGCCGCTTCAATTAATATTACAAATTCTAGATTAAAAATAATATTTAGATTATATAAATACTAAAAATAGCCTTTTACAAATTTCGTAAAAGGCTATTTTTTATAGATGTTATTTTTTATTATTTAACTAATTTTTTTTCAGCATCACGATAAAAAGTTTCTTTTTTATCATCACCAATAGTTTTATTAGCTTGAATTAAGTTACGGATGATAACTCTGTTTGTAGGATCTAATTCGTATATTTTTTCTAAATATGGAATTGCTTCTGTAAAAATTGCTTTACGTTTTGCTTCGTTAGCATTGTAAATTTCTTTTTCTTTTTTAGAAGTTCCTAGATTATTATTCATTGTTTCAACAATTCCTTTGTCTGGTTGTAAAATAACTAAAACTAAATTGTTGTATGCTTCAACATGTTTTGGATTAAGCTCAATTGCTTTTTTAAACATATTTTTAGCCTCTTCATTTTTTGTAGGATCATCTAAATATAAAACACCTAAATTGTAATAGTTTTGACCATCATTAGGGTTTATTTTTATAGCTTCTTCTATACGTTGACGCATTTTATCACTATTTCCTGAAACTTGATAAATACCAGTTGCAATTGTATTAATATCTGCATCTTTAGGATATTTAGCCGTAGCTTCTTCTACAATAGGATCATATTTTTTTGAATTATATAAACCATTTAAAGCTAAAACATATAAATCTCTATTGTAATCTTTTGTTTGATTAGCAGATTTTCCTGTAAAATTTTTAGCAGCTAATTCTTTTAAAATAGCTAATGATTTATCAAACTCATTAGCATTGTAAAAACAAATTGCAGCTTGATATTTGTAGATATCTTCTTTTGTTCCTAATGCATCAACTAAATTATATACATTTAAGAATTTATTTCCAGCATCAGTATACTGTTTTGCTTCCATTGCTTTATTTGCAGCTTCAAGTTCTTTATTTGCAGTATTTGAAACTTCAGATTGTAATAAAAAACCGTATTTTGCTTGTAAAGCTACTTCTTTTGCTTTAGCATAATCACCATTAGCAGTTGCTTTGTCTAAATCAGCTTGAGTATAGTAAAACTCATCAGTTTTTGTACCTTTATTACGTACTTTCCAAACTTTACCATTTTCGTATTTAGATAATTTTGCTAAATCTTGACTCGCTTTAGAAATATCTCCTTTAGCTAAATTTTCTTTAGCTGATTTATTATATTTCTCAGCTAATACAGCAGGGTCAGTTGTTAATTCTTCTGTATTTGTTTGAGCAAATGATGTTGACATTGCTAAAACTAAACTTAAACTAAATAATAATTTTTTCATGGATTATTCATTATTTGGATCCTCAGCAGTATTTTCTTCTGCTTGATTTTCTGTGTTTTCATTTGAATTTTCTACAACGATAGGATTTCCATTTTCATCAACTTCCACCTCATCTTCTAATTCTTCTTCAACTTCTACTTTTGCTATAGCTGCAATTTCGTCGTTTTTCTTCAAGTTAATTAATCGTACACCTTGTGTAGCGCGTCCCATCACACGGATTTCGTCTAAACCAGTTCTGATTGCAACACCAGACTTATTGATAATCATTAAATCATCTTCATCTGTTACAGCTTTTATAGCAATTAATTTTCCTGTTTTTTCTGTGATATTTAAAGTTGTAACACCTTTACCACCGCGTTTAGTTTCGCGATAATCTTCTGCAGAAGAACGTTTTCCGTATCCTTGTTCAGAAACAACTAAAACAGTTTCGGTCTCAGTATCATTAATATTAATCATACCCACAACTTCGTTGTCAGCATGGTCAGTAATATTAATGGCTTTTACACCTTGAGAGTTTCTTCCTAGTGGACGAATAGAATTATCTAAGAAACGAATTGCTTTACCATATTTAGAACCAATCATTATTATACCTTCACCATTTGTTAATAAAGCTTCTAATAATGTATCGTCTTCTTTAATAGTAATTGCATTAATACCATTTGAACGAGGTCTTGAGTAAGCTTCTAAAGAAGTTTTCTTAATGATACCTTTTTTAGTTACCATGATTACATAATTATTATTTACGTATTCCTCGTTCATTAAATCGTGTGTTAAGATGTAAGCTTTTACTTTATCATCCGATTCTATATTAATTAAATTCTGAATTGCACGACCTTTTGATGTTTTAGAACCTTCAGGGATTTCATAAACTCTCATCCAATAACATTTTCCTTTCTCTGTAAAGAATAGCATGTATTGATGATTAGATGCAGAAACGATGTATTCTAAGAAATCTTCATCTCTCGTTGTCGCAGCTCTATTACCAACTCCTCCACGAGATTGTTTGCGGTATTCTGAAAGTGGTGTACGCTTGATGTATCCCATGTGTGAAATTGTAAGAACAACTTGCTCATCAGGAATTAAATCTTCTATGTTTAAATCTCCGCCAGCGTAATTGATATCCGAACGACGTTCATCACCATATTTTTTACGAACTTCTAATAATTCGTCTACAATAATTTGCATACGTAATTCTTCGTTCGCTAGAATATCTTTTAAATGATTAATCATTTTCATGATTTCATCATATTCTTCACGGATTTTATCTATCTCAAGTCCTGTTAATGTACGTAAACGTAATTCTAGAATAGCACGAGCTTGAATTTCTGATAAATCAAAAGCTGTCATTAATCCTGAACGAGCATCTTCAGGAGTGGAAGATTCACGAATTATTTTTATAGCACGATCCAGATCGTCTTGTGTTCCGATTACTTTCATGTAACCTTCTAAGATATGAGCTCTTTCTTGTGCTTTTCTTAAATCATATTCAGTACGTCTAACTACAACTTCATGACGATGTTCAACAAAATGATGAATCATATCTTTTAGGTTCAATTGTTCTGGTCTACCATTTACCAATGCAATGTTATTTACACTAAAAGAAGATTGTAATTGAGTATATTTAAATAATTTATTTAGAACAACATTAGGAACAGCATCCATTTTAAGAACATAAACGATGCGCATTCCTTTTCGATCAGATTCGTCACGAATTTCAGAAATTCCATCAAGTTTACCATCTTTTACTAATTCAGCAGTTTTTGCAATCATATCTGCTTTATTAACTTGGTAAGGTATTTCCGTAGCAATGATACAATCACGACCGTGTACTTCTTCGAAATTTGTTTTTGCGCGTAATACAATACGTCCGCGTCCAGTTTCAAAAGCTTGTTTTACACCGTCATATCCATATATTGTACCTCCTGTAGGGAAGTCAGGTGCTTTGATGTGTTGCATTAATTCATCAATCATGATTTCACGATTTTTGATAAATGCAATAGTACCATCAATAACTTCTGTTAGATTGTGAGGAGCCATATTTGTAGCCATACCAACAGCAATACCAGAAGCCCCATTTACTAATAAATTAGGAACACGGGTAGGTAGGACAGTAGGTTCTTGTATAGTATCATCAAAGTTTAATTGAAAATCAACTGTTTCTTTGTCTAAATCTGCTAATAATTCATCTGATATTTTTTGAAGTCTAGCTTCAGTGTAACGCATTGCAGCAGGTGGATCTCCATCAACAGAACCATAATTACCTTGTCCATCAACCAATAAGTAACGTAAAGACCAAGGTTGAGCCATACGTACCATTGTGTCATAAACAGAACTGTCACCATGTGGATGGAATTTACCTAATACTTCTCCTACGATACGAGCAGATTTCTTAAAAGAGCGGTTAGAAAAAACACCTAGTTCATACATTCCGAATAATACTCTACGGTGTACAGGCTTTAAACCATCACGCACATCCGGAAGCGCACGAGATACGATTACCGACATTGAATAATCAATGTAAGCGGATTTCATTTCATCCTCAATGTTAATTGGGATTAGTCTTTCTCCTTCAGTCATATTGTTTTGATATATAAGGTTGCTAATATACAAATTTTAACCTTAAAAAATAGGGATAAATCTAAGATATTTGATGTTTTATGAAAGTTTTAATATGATTTTCTACCTATTTTCAAAATGTTTTATATTTAATACCTACTAAATAAAAAATGTTGATAAATTTTAATGTTATTGTTTTAGTTTTGTCTTGTTTAACAAAAAAAAGTTTTTATATTTGCACTTCGAAAATTACAAATTGTAGAACGGACGCGGTTTACTATTAATTCATTTTTTTTGTAATTTTCTATCAATTTTGATTTTTGAATTAATAATATTAACTGTATATTTGCAACCCATTCGAGTAATGGATTAGAAACTTAGTAAAGATGAGTAAGAGAACATTTCAACCAAGTAACAGAAAAAAAAGAAACAAACACGGATTCCGTGAGCGTATGGCTTCTAAAAACGGGCGCAAAGTATTAGCTGCTCGTAGAAAGAAAGGAAGAAAAGCATTAACTGTTAGTGAAGTAAGAGCTAAAAGATAATCGCTACAATTCATAAAAAATAAGCTTGAAGGTATTTCTTTCAAGCTTTTTTTTTTACATTTGTTTTAAAGATTGTAAAAAGTATGGAAGCTAAAAATGTAATAGAGTTAAATCAATCATCTATTTTTCAAAGAAGTCACTTAGTATTATCTGATGTGAATTTTACATTAGGTAAGGGAGAGTTTGTTTATCTAATAGGAAAAACAGGAAGTGGAAAAAGTAGTTTATTGAAAGTACTTTATGGTGATTTACCATTGCAGTCTGGAAATGGTTCTGTTGTTGGAATGGATTTAAAGTCATTAAAAACAAGTAAAATACCTGATTTAAGAAGGCATTTAGGAATTGTTTTTCAAGATTTTCAATTATTAACAGATAGAACTGTAGAGCAGAATTTAATTTTTGTTTTAAAAGCTACTGGTTGGAAAGATAAAAGTTTAATTAGTCAACGTATAGATGAGGTTTTAGATTCAGTTGGTATGTTATCTAAAAAGAAAATGATGCCTTTTAGGCTATCTGGAGGTGAACAACAGCGTGTTTCAATAGCACGAGCATTATTAAATCATCCTGAATTAATTTTAGCCGATGAACCAACAGGAAATTTAGATCCAGAAACTTCAAATGATATTATGGATTTATTATTATCTGTATCTAAACAAAATAATTGTGCCGTACTTATGGCTACACATGATTATGATATTATTCGTCGTTATCCAGCAAGAAAAGTTCGCTGTGAAGATGCTAGATTATTTGAAGTAACAGAAGCTATTACTGAATAAGTAAATGATTTATTGTAATTTCTTGATGAATTATTTTTTACAAAAAAATACACCAATAATATAATATGGATAAAGGTAAGTCTCTACATTTTGTTAGTATGGATGTCCCTTATCCTCCTAATTATGGTGGAATAATAGATGTTTTTTACAAGTTAAAAGCATTTAGTAATTTTGAAATTGAAATTGATTTACACTTATTTGGTTTTAAGGAACGTAATATTGATATTTTTAAAAAATATGCTAAAAATGTTTATTTTTATAAAATAAATCAAAAGTCATATTATCTTCTTCAAAGATACCCTTTATCTGTAAGATCAAGAGATGGTAAACTATTTTATGAAAGGATCAAAAGTTTAAAAGCTCCTATCTTTTTTGAAAGTTTGAAGACGACTTTTGTATTAAATAAATATAATTTAGATGATTACCCAAAGTATTTAAGATTACATAATGTAGAGCAAAATTATTTTTTTGGCTTAGCTAGAAGTGAAAAGAATATAATAAAAAAAGCGTTATATTATATTGAAGCTAAAAAGTATATTGATTACGAGAAGATAATTTATCAATTTGATGAAGTTTTTACACTTTCTAAATTTGAACAAAATTACACTCAAAAAAAATTTAATAAAGGAAAATTTATTCCTGTTTTTCATGGGAATAAATCATTTCAATTATTGAGTGAGAAAGGTAAATTTGCATTGTATCATGGAGATTTAAGAACCTCAGATAATCGTAAAGTTGTAAGTTTTTTAATTGATGTTTTTAAAGAAATTGATTATCCATTTGTTATTGCGTCAAGTACTAGAGAGGATTGGGTCAAGTCTAAAATACAAAATTTTAAACATATAAAATTTATTAAGTTGAAAGATTTTGATCATTTGAAAGACCTTTTTGAAAATGCACATATTAATATTTCTTGGTCTTTTCAAGAATCTGGGACTAAACTAAAAATAATTAATGCTTTATTTAATAGTCGTTTTTCAATAATTAATAAAAATGTGATAGATGATAAATTAATTAGTAATCTATGTATTAAGGTTTCTGATAAATCTGAATTAATTAAAGCTATTAATAAATTTAAAAATCAACCTTTCATAGCTTCAGATGAGTATGTTAATACTCTTGAGTATTATTTAAATAATCAATTGAATGCAGAAAAAATTTTAAAACAAATTTTTAGCTAATTATTTTCAAATTTGTCAAAAATAGATTTTAATCTAATTTCTTCATTTTCCCAACAAAGTTCATTTGCAGCAAAAGTTAATTTTTCTTTATAACTTTCTTTACCTTCATTTAATAATTCTTGTAATTTTTTAGCAAGATGTTCTGGAGTATGATTGTTGATAACTTTACCAATGTTGTAATCGAGAACTGTTTTTTTTATTTCAGGTAAATGAGTTGCGAGTACAGGAACTTTCGCTTGTATAAAATCAAATAGTTTATTAGGTAAGGCATAACGATAGCTTAATCCAAAATCTTCTTCTAGACTCATTCCTACATCAGCAAGAGGTGTTATTGTTTTTAAAGTTTTAGGAGGTATATTTCCTAAAAAATAGATACAATCTGTAAGGTTTAGTTTTTTTACTAATTTCTCATATTCCTCTTTTTTAGGTCCATCACCTGCAATCCAAAATTGACAATTTTTTACATGAACAAAAGCTTCAATCATTTTATTAATACCTCTACTAGGGTTAATAGCTCCTTGATAAAGTAAAATTTTATGGTTATTAGGATTCTTAGGTAATTCAAAATCTATTGAAAATCTATTTTCGAACACTATTTTATTGGGAACATTTCTTATTACAATAGGTTTCACATTGTATTGTTTATTAAACCAAGTTGCATAACCGTCACTTACTGTATAAAAATGTTTAATTTTTGGGAGTAACAATTTTTCTAAAAACTTCCAAAATTTTTTAGTTTTAGGACGGTCATATAATGATGGTAATTCAGAATAA
This sequence comes from Chishuiella sp., assembly GCF_032109125.1. Taxonomy (NCBI): domain Bacteria; kingdom Pseudomonadati; phylum Bacteroidota; class Flavobacteriia; order Flavobacteriales; family Weeksellaceae; genus Chishuiella; species Chishuiella sp. The sequence goes on along the minus strand of NZ_DAMCLZ010000004.1, from coordinate 15,949 downwards.
ATTTCGTGACTATCAAATACTAGAGTATTTCCTTTTAATTTACTAACAACATAAAAAGGTAATAGGCTATCTAAATCATTAGCTAGAAGAATTGTATCATGATCAACTTTTTTTAAAAGTATAAAAAATAATTTCCAATTAAATTCAACATATTTTTTAAATGTTGATTGATTCTGCATATCAATCAAATATGTTTTATAAGGTTTGTCTAAAATTGGTTTGCTGTATAAAGTAGCACCAATTAATTCTACATTGTATCCAAATTTTAATAAAGAATTACAAACCTTATTTAAACGCTGATCGTTTTCTATATTATTTAGAACTGCTGATAAAATTTTCAAAATAGAAGATTTTGATTATTTACCAGGTTTAAATAATAAGTAATAAGCTTGTACTAAAAATAAAATAGCATTAGGAACAAGTACAGGCCATGCTTCTAACATAGAGGCATAAATTACAAAACAAATACAGCCTATAGCATTTATTATACGAATGACAGTTATTTTAGAAAAAAAGAATCCTAATACAATAAATACTGATGCTAAATAGCCAAAAATGTCCGCTATTCCAATGTTATATAAAAAATCCATATATTGATAAATAAGAATAATAAAGTATTGGCAAAATTATGAAAAATAAATCGGTAACTTTGTGTAAATTTGCAAAATGATAGAAACTTTATCTAAAATAAAACACAAAGATTCATCAAATTTTTTCTTAATCGCTGGTCCTTGTGCCATTGAAAGTGAAGACATGGCTTTAAGAATCGCAGAAAAAGTTGTTGAAGTAACAAATAAATTAGAGATTCCTTATATTTTCAAAGGATCTTTCAAAAAAGCTAACCGTTCTCGTATAGATAGTTTTACTGGTATTGGAGACGAAGAAGCATTAAAAATTATTCAAAAAGTAGGTGAAACATTTGATGTTCCAACTACGACAGATATTCATGAGCCTTTTCATGCAGAAATGGCTGCTAATTATGTTGATGTATTACAAATTCCAGCATTTTTAGTTCGTCAAACAGATTTAGTTGTTGCTGCAGCTAAAACAGGAAAACATGTTACGTTAAAAAAAGGACAATTTCTTTCGCCAGAAGCAATGAAGTTTCCTGTAGAAAAAGTAACAGATTCAGGGAATAACAATGTTGCTATTATAGAACGCGGAACAATGTTGGGATATGGAGATTTAGTTGTTGATTATCGAGGGATTCCTGTGATGCAAAATTATGCTCCAGTTATTTTAGATATTACGCATTCTTTACAACAACCAAATCAAGCTTCTGGTGTAACAGGAGGAAAACCAGAGTTAATAGAAACTATAGCGAAAGCTGGTATTGCAGTAGGTGCAGATGGTATTTTTATAGAAACACATCCAGACCCTAAAAATGCAAAAAGTGATGGAGCAAATATGCTACAATTAGATTTGTTAGAAGGTCTTTTAACTAAATTAGTAAAAGTTCGTCAGGCAATTTTATAATATAATATTAATGTAATTTATTAAATAATACTTAATCATAGTAGGTTAAGTATTTTTAATTTTTTAGTTATGAATAATTTAATTCAAAAATATAATATTCCAGGACCACGTTATACAAGTTATCCTACAGTGCCTTTTTGGGACAATGATAGCTTTTCTAAACAACGTTGGATAGAAACTTTTCAACGATCATTCGATGAAAGTAATGAAGATGAAGGAATATCTCTTTATATACACTTGCCTTTTTGTGAAGCATTATGTACTTTTTGTGCTTGTAATAAACGAATAACAAAACAACATTCTGTAGAAACACCTTATATAGAAACTGTATTAAAAGAATGGAAACTATATATTGATTTATTTTCTTCGCGTCCTAAAATAAAAGAAATTCACTTAGGAGGAGGAACTCCAACTTTTTTCTCTCCAGAAAATTTAAAAAAACTTATAGATGGTATTTTTGAATTTGCTGATAGAGCAGAAGGATATGAATTTAGTTTAGAAGGACATCCTAATAATACAACAAAAGAACATTTACAAGTTTTATATGATTTAGGTTTTAGAAGAATTTCTTATGGAGTACAAGACTATGACATAAAAGTTCAAAAGGCTATTAATAGAGTTCAATCATTCGAAAATGTAAAACAAGCAACAGAAGATGCTCGTAAAATAGGTTTTACTTCTGTTTCTCATGATTTAATTTTCGGTTTACCTCATCAAACGATGGAAGGGATGACAGAAACTATTAATCTTACAAAATCTTTAAATCCAGATCGTATATCTTTTTATAGTTATGCACATGTTCCATGGATAAAAGGAGTTGGACAAAGAGGTTTTAATGAAGAAGATTTACCAACACCAGAATTAAAAAGAGAATTATACGAAGAAGGAAAAAGAATGTTCGAGGAAATGGGGTATTTTGAAATAGGAATGGACCATTTTGCTTTAAAACATGATTCTATGTATCAATCAATGAAAAATCATACATTACATAGAAATTTTATGGGATATTCTTCTTCAAAAACTCAACTAATGGTTGGATTAGGAGTATCTTCTATAAGTGATTCTTGGTATAGTTTTGCTCAGAACGAGAAGACTGTAGAAGAATATGAAAAATCAATTCACAACGGAGAATTATCTGTTTTTAGAGGACATATTTTATCTGAAGAAGATTTAGTCATGCGCAAACATATTTTAAATTTAATGTGTAATCTACAAACATCTTGGAAGCAAGAATCTCAAAAAATTGATAATTTAGACAGAATAAAAATTATGTTAGAAGACATGATTGAAGATGGACTAATACAATTCACAGATTCAGGACTAATAGTAAAAGAAGAAGGCCGTCCTTATGTACGTAATGTATGTATGGCATTCGATAAGAGAATGATAGATCATCAGCCAGAAACTCGTATTTTCTCGATGACAATCTAGTAATTAGACGAAAAGTTTTACACTTTATCAAAAAAAAGTATATATTTGAATATCTCAAACAATGAAAGAAATAGAAATCAACGGTAAAAAATTCATACCGTACATCGCTTTTGAAGAAATAGAACAAGCCATCAAAAATATGGCAAATGAAGTTTATGAAGAATACAAAGACGAAAGACCAATCTTTGTGGGAGTTCTAAACGGTGTTGTAATGTTTTTCAGCGATTTCTTAAAACAGTATCAAGGAGAATGTGAAATATCATTCCTAAAATTAAAATCTTACGAGGGGACAGAATCTACAGGTAATGTTCAAATTGAGATGGATATTCCAATGAGTGTTGAAGGTCGTCACGTAATTATTTTAGAAGATATTGTAGATACAGGTAATACTTTAGTAGAATTACACCGAATTTTAAAAGAAAAAAAGGTTAAATCTCTTAAAGTAGCTACATTGTTATTTAAACCAGATGCATATAAAAAAGATTTAAAAGTAGATTTAGTAGGGATATCAATTCCTGATAGATTTGTTGTAGGTTATGGATTAGATTATGATGGGCTAGGAAGAAATTTACCAGATATTTATCAAATAAAACAATAAACAAAATGCTAAACATTGTATTGTTCGGCCCTCCTGGAAGCGGTAAAGGAACACAAGCAAAATTCTTAGAAGAAAAATACCAAACTCCACAAATTTCTACTGGAGATTTATTTCGTTACAATTTAAAAAACGAAACTGAATTAGGAGCCTTGGTAAAATCTTATATGGATAAAGGGCAATTGGTTCCAGATGAGGTTACAACAAATATGTTAATAGATCATTTAGATAACAATCCAAATCCTAATGGTTATATTTTTGATGGCTATCCTAGAACAACTGCACAAGCAGAAGCGCTAGATAAAATCTTAAAAGAAAAATATAACAGTGAAGTATCAATTACTTTAGCATTAGTTGTTGATGACGAAGTACTTGTTGATCGTTTGTTAGAAAGAGGTAAAACTTCTGGTCGCGCAGATGATGTTGATGAGAATATTATTCGTGATCGTATTACAGAGTATTACGAAAAAACAGCAATAGTTGCAGAGCATTACAAAGCACAATCAAAATGGATAGAAATTAATGGAGTCGGTTCTATTGATGATATTACAGAAAAATTAAATGAAGCAATAAATAACGTTTTATAATTAAACATTATTTATAATATTATAAAAAAGGATTTCGATTTTCACGAAATCCTTTTTTATTTTCATCTTATTTAGGGCAAATATTTCGTACCCCGCTTTCAAGTTCTCAATCTTTTTTGATTGAGCCATTAAGTAGATGTCAAATACATCCAATCAAAAAAGGATTTCCACTTCAATCGCTTTTGCAAATAAATAATTTAAAGTAGATTAGTATAAATAAAACCAATATGCTAAAAAAAATTACTTTTCTATTTTTATTATTACTAACTATTCATGCTTATTCACAAATTGTAGTGAATTATGATGATAGTTTCATTATGAAATTTGATAACAAGATAAGTGCTGATACCCAAAGAATGGCTGATAAATTCAAGGAACCAGTTTCTTTTAAATTAGAAATTAATGATAGTATTTCGCTTTATAAGGAAATAGAAAAGATATCAAACCAACAAAACGATACCCAAATATTTATTGTTGGAGGAACTTCAAAAAATATCATTTATACAAACTTTGTAAAAGGAATTCAAACAGAACAATTATCAGTCGACGATAAAAATTTTTTAATAAAAGATTCAGTAGTCAAATACCCATGGAAATTAACAAAAGAAACAGATAAATTACAAGGATTTAATGTTTATAAAGCTTATTTTAATAAAGATGAAAATACATTGGTAGAAGCATGGTATAGTAAAGAAATTCCGTTCAGAACAGGACCAGATTTATATTTAGGCTTGCCAGGCTTAATATTAAAATTGAAAATTACATATAAAGATCAATCCAATAGTTATAAACTTATAGAAGCTACAAAAGTTAATTTAGGTAAATCTCAAAAAATTAATCCACTTACAAAAGGTAATCAAGTAAATAGAGAGGAGTTTAAAAAGATTTATGATGAATACATAAAAAAAGTAAAAGAAAATATAATTATAGATAAATCTGTAGATGACTAATTTCTTTAACTTATAAATATTTCTGATAGTTTATAATTTATAACGGCATATATCTTGTAATAAAACAGGTGAACTAATTTTAAATTACAAGATATGAATACATTAAAAGGGAAAACAGCAATAGTAACAGGATCTAGTTCTGGAATTGGGGAGGCAATAGCTATTTTATTTGCAAAAGAAGGTGCAAAAGTTATTATTACTTATCATTCTGGTCCAGACAGAGCAGAGGCTGTTGTAGAACAAATTAAAAAAGATGGAGGTGTTGCAAAAGCTTACCAATTAGATGTATCAAATTCTGATGATGTTCATCAATTTTTCGATAATGTCGATAAAGATTTTGGAGATATTACAATTTTAGTTAACAATGCAGGAATTAATGGAAGTAAAACACCTGTAGAAGATATGTCTATAGAACAATTTGATAAAGTTGTTAAAACAAACTTATATGGGCCATTTTTTTGTAGTAGAGAGTTTCTTCATCTAAAGAAAAAATACAAAACATATAAAGGAAGTCGAATTATTAACGTTACTTCAATTCATCAATATATAAATGTTCCTGGAAATGCAGATTATAATGCATCAAAATCTGGAATGAGAAATTTTGCTTATACAATGGCTTTAGAATTAGCTAGTCGAGAAATGACTGTTAATAATATTGCTCCAGGAATGATTTTAACACCAATTAATGAAAAGGTGATTGATGATCCTAAAAAATTAGAAAGAGCAGAAAGTATAATCCCATTTCATAGAGGTGGAAAACCTGAAGAAGTAGCTAATGTTGCCTTGTTTTTAGCATCTGATGCTAGTTCTTATGTAACAGGAAGTACATATACTGTAGATGGAGCGTTATCTATTTTAGGACCAGATGCATAATAAATAAGGAATTATATGAATGTAACAGATTGGTTAATTGCATTTATTCCTGCGATATCTTTCGGTTTAGTTCCTGTAGTAGGAACTTTTATTGGAGGAAAACCTGTCCAACAAACAATGGGTATTTCAATAGGAGCATTTGTTTTTGCTCTTATTGTCGTTCTTATCCGTAAACCGGAATTAAATACACATATTTTTTTAATTAGTTTTATTTCTGGTATTTTATGGGCAATTGGTTCTATTGGACAATTTAAAGGAATAACATATCTAGGTGTTGCTAGGGCAACTCCTATAATGAATGGAGGTCAAATAATAGGGACTTCACTTGTAGGTATTGCATTAGGAGATTGGGCTTCTAGTCAAGCAAAAATTTATGGTTTTTTAGCCTTAATACTTATAATTATAGGCATAATTTTTACATCTTATCAAGAGAAATCAGAAGAAGATATCCAATGGAAAAAAGGTATTTTAATTAATTTAATTGGTGTATTAGGATTTACATTTTATGTAGGAATTATAAAATATTTTAAAATAGATGGTTGGAGTAGTATTCTACCCCAGTCTATTGGACAAATTGTTGCTACTTTCTTATTTGGTTGGTTAATTTTTAAAACAAAAACATTAACTGGAGTTTCTTTTAAAAATGGTATAGTAGGGATTATTTGGGCTTTTGGAAATTTAGCTTTACTTATTTCACAGTCTAAACTAGGTTTAGCAACAGCCTATCCAATTGGTCAAGCTGCTGTTATTATATCAGTGTTTGGAGGTGTTTATATTAATAAAGAACAAAAAACAACTAAAGAGTGGAAGTATTCACTTTTAGGAATTATAGTTATTTGTCTTGGTTTATTTATGATTTATCAAGCAGGTAATAATTAATTAGCATTTACTTTTTAAAATTTTAATGTACATTTGTGCCAGCAAGCCGCTTTGTCGCTTCGTTGTTTAAATGAAGAGGAAAGTCCGGGCTTCATAGAGTAAGCATAGCGGGTAACACCCGTCCATCGAGAGGTGAGGACAAGTGCAACAGAAAGTATGTACAGTTCGGCTGTAGTGAAACCAGGTAAACTCTATGCGGAGCAATGCCATGTATACCAGTAGTTAAGAGTTACTCGCTCGTTGCTGGGGGGTAGGCAGATTGATGTTTAGAGTAATCTAAATACTAGATAAATGACAAAGCATTATATTATTTTATAATGACAGAACCCGGCTTATAGGCTTGCTTTTATTAAATATAATATTTAAATAGAAAAAAGGATTACAATAATTTGTAATCCTTTTTTCTATTTAAATTTTCCTTCTTTTATTTTTTCCTCTACCTCTATTTTTTCCTTTTCATCCAAGTCTAATTCACCAGAAGTATCATCACATCTTATAACAGCTTTTATGAGAATAGGAAAATGATCAGATCCAATATTAGGTTCTCGAATCATATCTATTAATCTAAATTGAGAACTTAAAAAGAAATGATCTAATGGCCAGCGTAAAAACCAATGGTGAGCATGAAAAGTATTAAACATTCCTCGACCACGTCTTGGATCTAACATTTTACTTGTTTTTAGAAATAGTCGTGTTGTTCTACTCCAAGCAACATCATTTAAATCTCCAAAAACAATACAAGCTTCTCCATATTCTTTTGCTTGCTTACCTATCATTAAAATTTCAGCATCACGTTCTGCACTTTCTTCATTTTCTTGTGGAACAGGAGGTGTAGGGTGCAAACCATACAATCGTACAATTTCATTATTGTATTCAATATCAGCAATGATAGATGGTATTTCTTTATCAATTAAATAATTAATTTCTTGGTATTTTATAGGAAGTTTAGAATAGAATAATAAACCATAAGTATTCTCTAAAGGAACCTCAATCTTATATTCATATTTTTTAGTAGCTTCAGTTATATTATTCATCCAAGCTCTATTTGTTTCTAAAAGAAAAATAACATCTGGATTTCTTTTTTTTATAAGATCAACTAAATTTTGATATTTATTATTATCCTGTAAAACATTATAAACTAAAATATCCAATGATTTTTCATTAGGTTCTAATTTAACTTCATCAATCATTTTTTTCCCTAAAGGAGTATAAGGAATAATAACAGAAATTAAATATATACCAGCAATTATAAGTAGTGAAAATAAACTTATCGTTATGTAATTTTTATCTACAAAAATAAATAATATTTCAACTAATATAAGAAATATTAATTTTTGAAATCTTGGATAATCAAAAACACGAACTGACCAATGTGTGTGTTTAATAAAAGGAATTAAAATACTTAGAAGAACGATGCATGAAAGAATAATAAAAATAGTTTGCATAAAAAATATCATAATAAGATAAAGATAATAAAAACAGAAACATTAGCTACCTTTGTTAACTAAAATTTAGTAATGAAAAAAGTAGATTATATAATCGTAGGACAAGGTATTGCAGGAACATGTATGGCATTAAAATTACTAAAAGAGAAGAAATCTTTTTTTGTAATAGATAATCACTTTCATAAAGCTTCTGCTATCGCAGCAGGAATTTATAATCCTGTAGTTCTTAAAAGATTTTCTATTGTTTGGAATGCAGCAAAGCAAATAGAAAGATTACGAGAAGTATTTACTGATTTTGAACAATTATTAAATAAAAAATATATTTATAATTTTCCTGTTTACAGAATTTTTAATGATGAACAAGAAAAGAAAACTTGGTTAAAAAAAGCAACAACTCATCCGGATTTAATAGATTATTTATCAACAGATACACAGCAATTAAATGATTTTTTGTCAATAAAAGAACCAATAGGCTCTGGTGAGGTTTTGAATACTGGGCGTATTGATTTGACTAATCTTTTGCAGGATTTTAAAAACTATTTGGATGAAAATAATTTGTTTTTAGATGAAAAATTTGATTTTGATTTATTAAAAATTACTGGGGATTCAACAAATTATAAAGATATAGAAGCAGAGCGTATTATTTTTTCTGAAGGTTACAATATTTTAAATAATCCTTATTTCAAAAATCTACCAATTATTGGTGTTAAAGGTGAAGTACTGAAAGTGAAGACAAATGCTGTTTTACCTGAAGCAGTTGTGAAAGGGAAAGAGTTTTTAATGCCTTTAGAAGATGGTAATTATTTTGTTGGAGCAACCTATGACAGAGATAATGTTAATTATGATAATACAACAGAAGCTAAAGATTATTTAGTAAATGGAGTAAAACAATTTTTAAATGATGAGGTAGAAGTTATCGAACAAAAAGCTTCTATTCGCCCTACAGTTATTGATAGAAGACCTATAATTGGTGAACATCCAACAATAAAACAATTAATTTGTCTGAATGGAATGGGAACTCGTGGAACAATGCTTGCTCCGGTTATGGTTGATAAATTGTATAATTTTTTAGAACATAATCTTCCGATAGATAAAGAAGCTGATATAGCTAGATTTTATAATAGATTTAATTAGTATTGATAATGAACAAATTCAGCCTTAAAGTAATTTTAATTCAATTAATAGCAAGTGTTTTATTATTCCTTGGAATACAACAATTTTATATTTTATCAGAATTAGATTTAATAGAATTAGTACATTCAATAGGGAAAGAAAACTTTGCTTATTATGTTCAAAAAAGTGATGAATTTGGAATAAGTTCAAAATTAAAACATTTATCTACAGTAAAGCTTATTTTAAGTTTTATAGGAATTGTTTTGGGGTATATAGTATCTTCAATTATTAATTACAAAAAGAATTTAGATTATAAAATAGCAATAGTTACTACAATTTTATGCTTTGTTATTTACCAGTCTAAAATAATTAATCTTCCAATTAATTATATTTCTACTAACAATTTAGTAATTGCTTATTTTGTTCCTGCGTCTATTTCTATTGTTATAAGTTTTTGTCTTTTCTTTCTAAGCGATAAAATAAAAGTTTCAAACTAATTTAGTTAAATAATGATGCAAATAAATTAGTTATACCATAAAGGAAAAAACTAGGTAAATCATTTGACTTATTAGGATTTGACATATCATAATTCACTTTTCCAAAATTAGAATTCAATAAGTCTATTTTTTTATGATAAGGCTGAAATTTTAATTCTTTTTCAAGACTTCCATTACTCAGAAAGATATTCTTATTATTCAATTGGTTAAAACTAGAGAATTGTCTATAACTCAACGTATCTTTTTTTATAATCAAATTCTGAGAAAAAGATGTCGTGTATATAAAAACTAAAAAAAATAATGTCGTATAGTTTTTTATTATAGTGTATTTATATTGAGGTAAATATACATTTATTTGATGTGAAAATGTTTAATTTACTCAAATGTAGGAATTGGTTTTACATCAAATCCATTATTTTGTAATAACATGATTAATCCCTCAGAATAATCTAAATGTCCAATTCCAACCATTATAAAAATATTTTTGTAGTTTTTGTTTGTTATATTTTCTTCTAATTTTTTAAACCATCTTATATTTCTATCATCCCATACCTCTTTATCTTTTTTATTGGTTATATTTTTGAAATCAAATAGATAGCTATCATTAGTATATACTGTATTTTTTCTACAACCTTTTCCCAAACTGTAATAATATTTTAAATATCGTAATTGCTCTTTATTTTTTTTCCACATATCACTTTCAGAACTTTTATAATAATTATTTATTTGAGACAATTGGTCAGAAGTTTTTTCAAATGTTATAATAGGTTGATTAGTTTCTGTAATCTTATTTGTAAAATAATCTTCCATAAGTTCAAGACCATTATGTTTACAAGAAAGAGAAATTTGTTTCTTAGCTATTTGCAGTGCAATTTCTTGAGCAGTTAATTTATTGTTATAATTTCTATCTTTAAAATATTCGTTATAGATATCATATTCTTTTTTACCTAACTTTTTTCGTATATTATTTTCTGGTCTCAAATTAAAAATAGAATCCATATTCTTTTTATTATCATCAAGTTCCAAAAAGAAAATATCAGCTTTAGTAATAAGATTATTTATTTTATTTTTTGATAATATAGAATCTATAGGAAAAAGATGATTAGTTCCTAGTAAATAAATAGTTGTAGAATCTTTTTTAGCTTCCCATAAAATGCTCATTTTTTGAGAAAAAACGAAAATAGTATTCACAAAAAATAAAAGTGATAAAATTTGTTTCATAAAAAATGATCTTTAAATTTTAAAAATAACTAAAAATAGATTATTACATAAATTTAATCAAGCTCTTAAACTATAAAATTTTCAACTCTCAAAAAACATTGTATTTTTGCAAAATGTTATTAGTACAGAATTTAGGAGTATATTTTGCGGGTAAATATTTATTCGAAAACGTTTCGTTCCGCATCAACAAAGGAAATCGTGTTGGTTTAGTAGGGAAAAATGGAGCAGGGAAATCCACATTGCTTAAGATTTTATCAAAACGTCAACAACCTTCTGAAGGTGATATTGTTTATGAAGGAGAAGTTACAGTTGGATATTTATCACAAGATATCGATTTTGTACAAGGTAGAACAGTTTGGCAAGAAGCAGATTCTGCTTTTGAACAATTAGTAGAAATACAAGAAAGAATCGATTTTGTAAACAAAGAATTAGCTGAACGCACAGATTATGAATCTGATGCATATGGAAAATTAATTGAAGACATTTCTACACTAACAGAACGATTTGGAATATTAGGAGGATATACTAAAGACGCTGAAATAGAACAAATTTTAATCGGATTAGGATTTAAAAACTCTGATTTTCATCGTCCTACTGACGAATTTTCTGGAGGTTGGAGAATGCGTATAGAGCTTGCTAAATTACTTTTACAAAAACATGATGTAATGCTTTTAGATGAGCCTACTAACCACTTAGATATCGATTCTATTATTTGGTTAGAGGAGTTTTTAAAAGATTATCCAGGTGCTGTTGTTTTGGTTTCTCACGATCGTCAATTCTTGGACAATGTTACGAATAGAACAATAGAAATAGCTAATCGCCATATATCTGATTTTAAAGCAAATTATACACGTTATTTAGAATTGCGTGAAGACCGTCGCGAAAAATTAGAACAAGCTCAGAAGAATCAAGAGCAAATGATTAAACATACAGAAGATTTAATTTCTAAATTCCGCGCCAAAGCAAATAAAGCTTCTATGGCTCAATCTTTAATCAAGAAATTGGATAAAATAGATCGTATCGAAGTAGAAAATGAAGATGTTACAAAAATGAATATTCGTTTTGTAGATGCTGTACAGCCAGGTAAAATTATTTTCGAATTAGATAATGTAGGTGTTGCTTTTGGTGATCATCAAGTTTTTGATAATGTATCTTTTTATGTAAATCGTGGAGAAAAAGTTGCTTTTGTTGGACAAAATGGACAAGGTAAAACAACTTTATCTCGTGCAATAGTTAATGAACAAAAGTTTTCTGGAAACATAAAACACGGTCATAATGTAGAGATTGGTTATTTTGCCCAAAATCAAGCACATGTTTTAAATGATAAATTAACGGTTTTAGAAGAAGCTGAAAACTCGGCAACAGAAGAAACACGCAAACTTGTTCGTGATTATTTAGGAGCATTCATGTTTGGTGGAGATGCTGTAGAGAAAAAAGTTTCTGTTCTTTCTGGAGGAGAAAGAAATCGTTTGGCTTTATGTAAATTGTTACTTCGTCCATTCAATGTTTTGATTATGGATGAGCCTACCAATCACTTAGATATTCAATCGAAAGAATTATTGAAAAAAGCTTTACAAAAATATACAGGAACATTACTTTTAGTTTCTCACGATCGTGAATTTTTAGAAGGATTAGTTGATAAAGTTTTTGACTTTCGTAACGGACAAGTAAAAGAATATCTTTCAGGAATTGATGATTATTTAGCACAAATAAAAGCTGGTAATTTCCGCGAAGTAGAGAAAGGAATTTTAGCTGCTCCAAAAGAAGAAAAACCAATAGAAGTAAAAATAGAACAAGCAAAACGAGTTTTATCTTTTGAGGATGAAAAAGAACAAAAACGCTTAAAAAATAAATTATCAAAAATAGAAACAGAAATTTCTGATTTTGAAAAAAAGATTGCAGATTTAGAAACAAAATTGCATACAGGTTCTCAATCACAAGAAGAATTAGATTTATATTCTAACTTAAAAAATGATTTAGATAATAAAATGTTAGAGTGGGAAGAAGTTTCTGAACAGATTATTTAAAATTATCTTCATATAATATTTATCAAAGTGTTACATAACCGTAACACTTTTTTTGTGTAATAATTTGAATTATGAATGGTAGAATGTTTTAATTGTTAATGATTTGATTATTTTTATAATAATTTGTAAAAGGAAAAAAAATACAACTAAAATAGATGAAAGAAAATTGGAGTTTAGAATTGATAAACAAATATATAGATAATAAAGTTGAAGAAAATTTACATCTTGATTATAAGGCATCAGGCTCTCTTCAAAAGAATGATAAAAAAACTAATGAACTTTCAAAGGATATTTCGGCATTTGCAAATTCTGATGGAGGAACAATAATATATGGAATAAAGGAGAATCAGTTAAATAAACATCTTCCAGAGGAAATTGATCCTATAGATAGAAATGAAATTTCAAAAGAATGGATTGAACAAAAATTACAAGGAAATATTACACCTAGAATTCAAAATTTATTAATTATTCCAATTACAGTTAATGAACCTAATGAGGTTATTTATGTAATTGAAGTTCCTAAAAGCGATACTGCTCATCAAGCTAATGATCGTAAATATTACAAAAGATTTAATTTTAATTCTGAACCTATGTATGATTACGAAATAAAAGATATTTTGAATCGAAATAAGTTTCCAAAAATAGATTTAGAATTTAGAATTGTAATTGAAAATCATGAAGTTAATAATACTGATAATCAGATAAAAACATTTGTTCTTCCAGAACATAAATTACAAAAAGAAATTAGAGAAGATGTAAATCTTTATGTTTATGCTCGAAATAATGGGAAGATTTTAGCAAATTATGTTAATGCATATTTTATTTTTAATGAAAAATTTCTTCATGAGAATAGAGATAATGAAAAAGATAGTGAATTACAATATTTCTCCGATAATACTGTAAGAGATGTTTTGGATATAGAATTTAGAGGTTTTAATACTCAAGAAAAGTATGGACCTTCAAGATATGACCCAATTTTGCCAAGACAAAAATTTAATTTGAAAAGGATAAGACTAAATAAGGATTATTTAAGCTCAGAATATGAAATAAAATGGGTAGTGTTTGCGGATAATTCGGAACCAAATAAAGGAATAATATTACTTGAAAATATTGAAATAATTCATAAATAGATTATGTAGAAATTTATTTTTTTAATATTTTTTTAAATATGAAAATGCTACAATTCGTTTTGTAGCATTTTTTATTTGAATAAACTTGTTCATTGAACGATGAGTTTTTGAATTATGATTGATTCTATTCTTCATTTTTGCAAGTACAAAACTTTAAAATTCTTTTTTTAAAGATAAATTTTTTCAAAAAAATAAATTTTAACAACTGTTGCTTAAAGCTGATATTTGATTAAAATCAGTGAAAAATTAAATACAAGCTTATTTTTTAAATATTTTTTTAAAAAAATATTTAATTTTAAAAAACTATAATAAAGTTGATTAGCTTAAAATGTAAAAAAAACATAAAAAAATATCTTTCAAAAGTTTTGTAATTACAAAACCTGTCTTATATTTGCACTCACAATCGCGGGAATAGCTCAATTGGTAGAGCGTCAGCCTTCCAAGCTGAATGTTGCGAGTTCGAGTCTCGTTTCCCGCTCTAACTTTAGTTAGTTGGATGCCTTGGTGGTGGAATTGGTAGACACGCAGGACTTAAAATCCTGTGTCCATTAGGACGTGCGGGTTCAAGTCCCGCCTGAGGTACTAAAAGCTCAAGAATTTATTTTCTTGAGCTTTTTTATTTTAATAGCCATTGTATTAAACTTTCTCTCTCTACAAGATTCCAACTATGTGGATGCTTTGAACCATCAGCTTTTATTCCTCTATTTAGTGTTTTTATAAATTCAGTATTTCTGTTTCCAGATTTATTTAATGATATACTAGCTTTTTCTAATACAAAAGCATTTAAATCTTCGTATGTTCTATTTCTATTCTCGTTTTGCCAATTCAAATCAGGTTCAGTATAAAATCTAATTTTTATATGATTTAGATGTTCAGTATTTTTTTGAATATTTTGACTTGTCAAGAAAGGAGAGTATTCTTTGTAAACAGATAAATTATTTTTGGGAGAGCCTAATTCTGTATTAAGTAAATTAATTAAAAAATTTCCTTCTTCTACAGCAGAGGTATTTTTATTGTTTTTTATATCCTTTATGGCATTATAATATAATTTTTCTAAATCGATAGGAGAATCTACTATAAAGATCCCTTTAGGTTGTAGTTGGTTATTGTGTTTAATTAAATCATTTGCTAATAACATAACAATATTACCACCACTAGAAAAACCTCCCATATAGACATTGTTTAAAGGAATATTATAAAGTCTGAATATTTTGTTTAATTTATTTGTAATATTAAGTTTATCTCTATCTTTCAGAAATAACTTTTGATTATTATTTACAATTAAAGTCGAAATACCTACCTTATCTAAATCTTTTAAAAAAAGAGCTTCTTTTTTTGTGTGTTCAATATCACAAAAATAACAAGGAAATAGAATGAGAGTAACTTTTGAGTTGGGAGCTAAACGTAACTCATAATCATTATTTACTATAATTTTTGTTTCATTATTATTTATAGAACAGTTAATGAATAGTACAAGAGATAGTAGAAACAAGTACGTTTTTATAGATTTCATTCGAATTTAATTTATTTTTTAAAAATATTTAAAAAAAATATTACATCATAATAAATTCAAATAAAGAATATTAGATTTTGTTGAATGAAAATCATTAAAAAAATATCAAGTAAAAGTTTTGTAATTAGAAAAGCTGTGTTATATTTGCACTCGCAATGCGGGAATAGCTCAATTGGTAGAGCGTCAGCCTTCCAAGCTGAATGTTGCGAGTT